>CALJQI010000281.1 GCA_937980285.1 uncultured Gammaproteobacteria bacterium
GCGGTCGGCGCGCTGCTGCTGGTCGACATGGCGCATTTCGCCGGCCTGGTCGCGGCTGGAGTCCATCCCTCGCCGCTGCCGTTTGCCGACCTCGTCACCTGCACCACCACCAAGACCATGCGCGGCCCGCGCGGCGGGCTGATCCTGGCGCGCGATGCGAAATGGGCGAAGTCGCTGCAGTCGGCCATTTTCCCGGGAGTCCAGGGCAGCCTGCACAGCCAGATCATCGCCGCCAAGGCGGTTTGCCTCGGTGAGGCCCTGCGTCCCGATTTCAAGATTTATGGACAGCAGGTAGTGGACAATGCCCGTGCGCTGGCGCGAGTGTTGTCGGATCACGGCATCGACCTGGTCAGCGGCGGCACCGATACCCACATCGTGCTGCTCGACTTTTCGTCCCGCGGCCTCAGCGGTCAGCAGGTGCAGGATAGCCTCGCGCAGGTCAACCTGACCTCGAACAAAAACCCGATCCCCTTCGATTCGACCAGGCCCTCCGAGTGGGCCGGACTGCGGCTCGGCGTCGCCGCGGCCACCACGCGCGGTCTGGATGTCGAGGCCTTCGCTCGACTCGGAGAAATCATCCTGCGCGCGATCTCGCGATGCCGGCAGGCCGACGACGCGGGCGTCGAGGCCGATCGACAACTGGTGGCCGAATTATGCCGCCGATTTCCGATCTATCCCTGACCCGGGTCGATTAGCGACACATTTACGGCGAACCCGGCCGGCTACGATTTACGGCCGCTGTTTAACGGTGCAGGAGAGTGATCCCGATCGATTTCACAGGGCGGAATCACAGGCTGAACGATCCTCGCTACCTGCTTGTCGGCGGTAATCTCCGGCCAGCAGCGGATTCCCGCGTATCTACTATACTCAAATCCGTCAACGGTAATTTCATGAGATCAGGAATGAATTTGAAAAGCATTATTGCGCTCGCGGTTATGATTGGTTTGAGCTCCACGCCGGCTCTGGCAAAAAAAGAAAAGGACAAGAACAAGCCGCTGCCGCAAGGACTGCAGATGAAGCTGGATAGAGGCGGTTCACTCCCCCCGGGGTGGCAGAAAAAGCTAGTCAAGGGCGAGGTCCTCGAGGAACCCATTTACAAGAAAAGCGAAGTGGTTATTCCTGTTGATTCCGAGGGTTTACTCACAGTTAGGGTCGAAGGAAAGCTGATCAGGCTAATCGAGGCGACAAGGGAAATCGTCGACATTGTAGACTTGCTGAACAGGTCATAAAGCTTCGCTTCGAAGCGCATACCTTAAGCAGTCCTGCGGGCATCCGGCGCGTTTCGTTTCTTAAACCTGTGCAGCGGCCCGGGTTCCGGAGGAGTCGCCGTCCCTGGCTCCTTCTGTCTCCTGATCCATCCCCGGCTACTTCAGCTCCACGATTCTGATGATGCAGACCTGGTCACCCAGGTTTTTGGCCTTGTGCGATTTCACCGGTTTACCGGTGCGGGCCTTGGCGGTGCCGGCTTTCGGTTTTCCGACGCGGCTGCTGCCGTCGGCATTGGTCAGTTTCAGCGTGCAGTCCGTCTGATACAAAGAAACCCGATCGGGGGTATGGGAGTGATAATTATCTTCCTGCCCCGGCTGCCAGATCGCCTCGATCACGCGGAACTGATCGTTTTCGGCCAGAATTTTGTAAACCTCGGGCGAGGCCACGTGGGCCGGCGGCGCGTTATCGTTCGCCAGGGCGGCGGGTTGCGCCATGATCAAGCCGAGAAACCCCGGGATGAGCAGCAAGCTCAGACCAGGCTTTATCCAGCCGCACTCGACTCGCCGCGCGGCCCTGTTTTGCAGATTATTAATCGCAGTCATCTTCCACCTCCTGTTCGCCATTTTCCTGAACGTAAACCGTGCGTACGAACATCATGTTTTCGATGCGGCCGAACTGCTGGTCGAGCGCCTTTTCCACCGTTTGGTTTTTCAATCCGTCATAAATCATGATGCGTCCCCTGGCCTCGGCTTGCAGGATTTCGATGCCCGGAGAAAACAGCAGCCTTTCCTGGTAGCTGTCCTGGGTGCTCGCCTGTAGTGGTGTCATCGCTAGCACAGACATAGAAATCGCGATGATTATTTGCCGTTTGTTCATGCTGATTCTCCAAATCGCTTCTAGGTACGGTTTTCGTTATAATCATTCGCCTGAAAAAACACCTGACTAAAACATAACGGAAAGGTTACCTTTTTCTTACCGAAATTATTTCTGATCAAAATCAGATAGATAGACAATATCCGGACCATGGAAGCGAACGAATCAATTACCGCCGCCCTGGCCAACTCCGATCCGGTTTCTATCGGCAAATGGACCTTTCGCGCCGATTCCCTGTCGCTTGAATGTCTCGATAATCACGTAAAGCTCGAGCCGCGCGTGGCTTACCTGCTCTACTACCTGGTCGAAAAAGCCGGGGCCCCGGTAAGCCGGGCCGAGCTGATGGATGGCGTCTGGCCAGGACTGGTGGTCGGCGACGAAGCGTTGACCGGAGCAATCAACAAGCTGCGTAACGCCTTTGGAGACGATTCGCATCATCCCGAGGTGATCAAGACCATTCCCAAGGTCGGCTACCAGCTCATCGCCGATGTCGAATTCCCGGATCCAGAGAAGGCAAGGGGCGCAAGCGATCCCGATTTGAGATCCACTGCAAGCCGGTCTAAAGAACTAGCCCGCTCAAGCCGTTTTCCTGTCTGGCTCCGGCTAACCGGCCGAAATCTCGTCATCCTGGCCGCGATATTGATACTGGTAGGCGGAATCCACGTGCTTGATGTCGCACCACAAGAGCCAGCCTCCACCGTTGAACATTTGCAACGCCCGGACAAGCCCTCGATCGTAGTCCTGCCCTTTATCAACGCCAGTAACAATCAGGATTACGATTATCTTAGTAACGGTATCACCGATGATCTGATTACCGACCTGTCGCAATTGTCCGGACTGTTCGTGATCGCCCGTCAAACCTCTTTTCAATTCAAAGGTAAAGCCATTTCTGCTAGAGAGATTTCAAAGCTGCTCGGGGTTCGCTATGTTTTGCAAGGCAGTGTCCGCCGAAGCGGCGAGCGGTTTCGCGTCAACGTGCAATTGGCCGACGGGGATACAGACGGGCAGATCTGGGCAAATCGCTACGACGGTACGCTGGAAAACGTTTTCGATCTTCAAGACAGCTTTACCAATCAAATCCTGACCGCGCTGGCCATTCAGCTGAGCGATCGGGACAGGGCCCATCTTGCTCGTAGAGACACCTTGAGTTCTGCAGCCTACGATGAATTTCTTAAGGGCTGGGAACACTATTGGCGATTTTCGAGGGACGATTTCGCCGAAGCTGAAAGACATTTTCGGCAAGCCCTTAAACTGGATCCCGGCTACACGCGCGCCCGGGCCGCCCTGGCGTTGATCTACTGGCAGGCCTGGGAGCAGAACTGGCATGCAAATGTAGGTGGGCCGGTCTGGGCGGGCTGGGTCAAGGCCAGGAATGCGCTGGATGGCGCGCTGGACAGCCCGATACCTTTTGCATACGCAATTAACGCCGAAATGTTGTTATATAACCACGAATTTGACGCCGCCATCGCCGAAGCGAACAAGGCGATCGAACTCAGCCATAACGACCCCGACGGGCGCTTGGTTCTGGCCAGGATTCTGAGTTACACGGGTGATTATCGGCGCGCAATCGAGCTGGCCGAATCCGCTCAGCGTCTTAACCCCAACTACCCCGCGCCCTATCAAACCGTGCTGGGAAAAATTTACTTTGACCAGAAGCAATATCAGCGCGCCGCCGACATACTCGACAAAGCCGTACGCCTGAACCCGCGGGACCCGCGCCCCAACATCCCGTTAATAGCCACGCTGGGACACCTGGGGAAACAGGAACTCGCTCGCCAGGCCATAGACCGAGTGTCCGCTTTGCAGCGGCTCGAAAAAATCCGGCCGCTATCGATCGATTCGGTCAAAAATCAACTGCCCTACCGGGAAGATGCCAACCGGCTCCACTTAATCGACGGCCTGAGAAAGGCCGGCGTCAGGGAGCACTAAGACTACCCCGCGCTATCGATGAAATCGATAGCGATTTCAATCGCCTCCTCGATGTTTAGGTCGCGGAAAAAGTGCCCGGCATCCTCGATTTCTTCGAGACGAATGCGCTCCCCATCGACGTACGGCGCCACGTGTTCAGGGATATTGGGCTGCAGGTCGTCGTCCGTTCCGACGATGACCAGTGTCGGCCTCGGCATCCTCGGCAGGTAGCGGTCGAAGGCGAGAAACCTGTCGTCATAGCGATAGTAGGAGTAAAACGAATTGGCGCTGATGGTCGTCTTTGGGCAAAAGAAGAAATCGAACTTTTCGATCAACTCGTCGCCACGACCGGATTCCACCATCGATTTCACACGGGCCAGGTTGTCGTCAAAATTGCTTCCGAAACGGGCCTCGTATTGCCGCTTGCCATTCAACGTGGTGTTAGGCGCCAACAGCACGACATGAGTTATCTCGGGTTCGTCGCGCTCCACGGCATAAATCATCGTCTGGTTGGCGCCGCGAGAATGGCCCAGCAGGACAATCTTTTTCACCCCCTTTTGACGCAGCCACTGAACCCAGACGGCTAATTCGTCGACCGCATCGTCTGCCTCATGCGTGTGCGTCCAGGAGCAATCGAAAAATCCCTTGCGGTTGTCGATATCGAGACTGAGGTTGATAGCGAGCGAGCTGTATCCGTTCTCCAGTAACGACGCCTGGCTGGCTTCGATAATTTCCATTTGATTGTGGGCAGTCATGCCGTGCAGAATCAGCACGACTCCGGCGGCCAAATCCTGGCCTTCCGCCAGCTCCAGGTTTGCATTCAACGTCAAATCGCGATATTCGAGCGTAATCTCGGCGGCCTTCGCGCCCATCGAAGACATCGTGATCGCTAAAAATACCATTATGAGTTTGTTCAACATACGCTTCTCCTTGTTGCTGTGAATCGTAGCTATTCTCAGAGCGGGGGCAGGTATCCTCCCGACTAATAGAACACGAAAATCAAATCATCGTCATACGGAATTTCGTTGGAAAGTATACCTGTTACAAATTGCAAGGCGGAGTTGATAAACAGGTATACGGTCCCCGGAAATTACACCGAGAGTCGTTCGAAGCGCGTGCGTGTAATACTGTCGTCGGTAGCGCCGACATAAAATCGCGATAATTACTTGCCGCTTGTTCATGCCGATTCTCCAAATCGCTTCCAGGTGTGGAATTAGTTATAATTTTTTGCCCGTAAAAACACCTGACGGAAAGCTTATCTTTTTCTCATGAGAGCTCTTTCCGAATAAAATCAGACAAATAGGCAGTATTCGGACCATGGAAGCGAATGATCAAATTGCTGCGGCCCTGGCCAACTCCGATCCGGTCTCTATCGGCAAATGGACCTTTCACGCCGATTCCCTGTCGCTTGAATGTCTCGATAATCACGTAAAGCTCGAGCCGCGCGTGGCTTACCTGCTTTACTACCTGGTCGAAAATGCCGGGACCCCGGTAAGCCGGACCGAGCTGATGGATGGCGTCTGGCCAGGACTGGTGGTCGGCGACGAAGCGTTGACCGGGGCGATCAACAAGCTGCGTAACGCCTTTGGAGACGATTCGCATCATCCCGAGGTGATCAGGACCATTCCCAAGGTCGGCTACCAACTCATCGCCGATGTCGAGTTCCCGAATTCAGCGGAAGCCGGGGACAAACCTGAACCGGTCGCAAATAGAAAACTCGGTTATGCGTTGATCGCCCTGCTCGTTATCGCCGGCACTTATTTCCTCGCGCAGAGACCGGAATCGCACCCGGCCCTCGATCTGTCGAACAAAACCTCCGTCGCTGTCCTGCCGTTCACCAATCTGAGCGGCGATAAGTCTCAGGGCTACTTCGCTGTCGGTATGACCGAGGATATTGTTACGGATCTTTCGAAAATCTCCGGACTGCATGTCATAGCATTCCGTGAAGCGCCTCCGACACGACAGGAACTAGTCCAGAAGTACGGCATTCAATATTTGCTCGAAGGCAGTGTGCGCAGGCTGGCTGACCGCGTGCGCGTTAATGCTCAGCTCGTCAGAAACGAGGACGGGAGCAATCTCTGGGCAGAGCGCTATGATCGTGAACTCGAGGACGTTTTTGCTTTACAGGAAGAACTTTCGCACCACATCGTCGGGGCGTTATCCTTAACGCTGACGGGGGGAGAACAGGACTTGCTATCGCGCCCGCAAATGGAGAGCTTCGATGCTTACGATCTCTTTTTACAGGGTCGGCGGCACACGAGAAATGTCACCAGGGAGAGCAACCTCACCGCGCAACAACTATTTGAGCGCGCTATTGAAGCAGATCCCCGATTCGCCCGGGCTTATGCTGCGTTATCGGTAAACCATGCCGTTGCTTATCGCAGAGGCTGGGCCGGGGAACCGGACAAGACGCTCGAGCTGGCGGTTGATCTTGCACAGAAGGCTGCATCCCTCGACAACAGTTCCCCGCACATACTGTGGGCGCTCGGATACAGTTACCTGTTCAGGAAAGAATATCAGAAGGCGATCGATTCGCTCGAAAAGGCAATACATATCGCACCCAGCTTTGCCGACGGTTATGCGCTGCTGGCCCTGATAAATAATAATTTGGGCAGATACGAGCAGGCTGCTGAAAAAATCCGAAAAGCGATGGCGATCAACCCCGTGTACACGTTCGAATATCCTTACCTTCTGGGATGGGCATATTACGGTGCCAGCCGATACGAGCAAGCAATCGAGATTCTGTCTAAGGCGATCGAGAGGAACGAAAGCGCACTCGCGCCACATCTATTCCTCGCAGCCAGTTACATCGGGCTTGATCAGCAAGACGATGCGGAGTGGGAAATCGAACAAATTCGGGTTATTGACCCCGAATACAGCACGTCAAAATATGAATCCATGGCGCGAATGGCGAACGAGGACGAGTTGAATCGTTTTCTAAATGATTTACGAAAAGCGGGATTACCCGACTGATCAGGCGCAGGAGGATCAAACCTGAAACCTGAAGTATATGCCGGCTAACTCCACTTGCCGTTCTTGGAAAACTGCGATTTGAGGAACTCCATCTGGTCGGCGAGGATGTTTTTGTTGGCCAGGTAGAAAAACTCGTGGCGGTTGGGCACGAACGGCACCGCCAGCAGCTCCATGCCCGCTTCCTCGGGCGTGTGATTTGCTTTACGGTGATTGCAGCGCTTGCAGGCGGTGACGACGTTGGTCCAGCTGTCGGTGCCGTTGCGCGACACCGGCAGAATGTGGTCGCGCGAAAGATTGTCGGCGCCGAATTCGCCGCCGCAGTACATGCACAGGTACTGGTCGCGGCGAAACAAATAGGCGTTGACCAGCGGCGGCACAAAATCGCTGAGTTTCACGCTGCCGTCGCTGGCGAGAATGCTGGGCAGGGACAATACCGACTGGCGACCGAGCCGGTTGATGCCGCCGCGGATCTCGAAGGCGTCTTCGCCGAGCGCCCAGACCACCTGGTCCTTGACCACCAGGGTGGCTGCCTCTTCGCGCGTAATCCAGTCGATCGGCGTCCCCGCCTTGTTCAACCTGAGTATCTTCGCGTTCCTCATAGCGCCATATTATGCCTTACAAAGTCGACAGGTAAACCCTTGATTTATTTGAATTACGGTGCTGGCGTCAACTATTTCTCATTCTGCCTCCCGGCAGCGACCGCCAGCTTCAGGCGGGCAGGATTAATTCACCGATGTCGATCCAGTCGAAACCGATGGATTTACGTGTAATTCGCGGCAGATTCGGCTTCAATCCCGACTCCTGGCGCCAATTGACGGCTACCGGTCGCGGTGCTAACGTTGGCCGCGTATCGCAGCCAGGACTGACCAACCATGCACTCAATATTGCTCCGCGGTAGAAGACACGAGAAATCAGACCTCGTCGTTTGACTCGTTCCCGAGAAGATCTGCCCCGGCGGCAGATTTCCGATCGGGGCTCGATCAGTAAATCCATGTTTTAGTCGACCCCGGTGACCCGTTTCACCACCGGCAGCCGTGCCGGTCGCTATTGAACTGGACAGATTAGAATGAGTTCGCAAGGTCAAAACCGCATCGCCGTCGACATCGGCGGCACCTTTACCGATATCGCGCTCGATAGCGGGTCCTCGCTATACACCGCAAAGACGCTAACCACCCCGCAGGACCCGGTGCGAGGCGTCATCGACGTCATTCGCATCGCCTGCCGTGACGCCGGCTGCGAGTCCGCCGCAATCGGCTCGGTGATCCATGGCACTACGCTGGCGACCAACGCGCTGATCGAGCGCAAGGGTGCGCGCGTCGGGCTGATCACCACCGAGGGATTTCGCGACATCATAGAGATCGCCTACGAGCGCCGCTACGATCAATACGATATTTTCATCGACAAGCCCGACCTGCTGGTCACGCGCGAGGATTGCTGGACCGTGCCGGAGCGTATCGACGCCGACGGCAACGTGCTGCAGGAGCTCGACACGCGCAAGCTGAACCGCCTGCTACGCGAGATCGACAGGCGCGGCGTCGAAAGCGTCGCCATTTGCCTGCTGCACAGCTATCTGAATCCGGCCCACGAACAAAAGCTGCGCGACCTGATCCAGGCCCGTCGCCCCGGGCTTTCGATCACGCTGTCATCGGAAGTCTGTCCGGAAATTCGTGAATTCGATCGCGCCTGCACCGCGCTCGCCAACGCTTATATCAAGCCGCTGATGGCGACCTACCTGACCGATTTATCGGCCGCGCTGATCGCCGAGGGCATCGAAGCGCCGCTGTTCATCGTCACCTCTGGCGGCGGCATGACCACGCTCGAAACGGCGACCCGCTTCCCGATCCGGCTGGTCGAATCGGGTCCCAGCGGCGGCGCCGTGCTGGCCGCCAGGATCGCGCGCGAATGCGGCATCGACAGCGCGCTTTCTTTCGACCTGGGCGGCACTACCGCCAAGCTGTGCCTGGTCGACCAGGGCGCGCCGCAGCGCTCGCGCCAGTTCGAGATCGGCCGCGCCGAACGCTTCGTCAAGGGCAGCGGTCTGCCGGTGCGCATCCCGGTGGTGGAAATGATCGAGATCGGCGCCGGCGGTGGCTCGATCGCACGCGTCGACAGCCTGCAGCGGCTGGCGGTCGGCCCCGACAGCGCCGGCTCCGATCCCGGGCCGTCCTGCTACGACCGCGGCGGCGAGTTGCCGACGGTCACCGATGCCGACGTCGCGCTCGGTTTCATCGACCCGGCCGCCTTCGCCGAGGGCCGGGTTCGCTTGAAGCCGCAAAAGGCGCGCGCGGCGATCAAGTCGAAAATCGGCGCGGCGCTGAAGACGAGCGCCAACCAGGGCGCCTACGGCATTTCGCAGATGGTCGACGAGAACATGGCCAATGCCGCGCGCGTGCACGCGGTCGAACACGGCAAGGAAATCTCGGCGCGCACGATGATCGCGTTTGGCGGCAACGGCCCGCTACACGCAACCCGCGTGGCGCAGAAAGTCGGCGTCGACAGGATCATTATCCCGCGAGATCCGGGCGTCGGCTCGGCGGTCGGTTTTTTAAGCGCACCGATTTCCTATGAAATCATTCGCAGTCTTTACATGCGCGGCGACAATTTCGATGTCTCGGCGGTACACGAACTGTTCGCGGAAATGGAAAAAGAAGGACGCGCGGTAGTGCGCGCCGGCGCCGCCGGCGGGCGCCTCGACGAGCGGCGGCTGGCCTTCATGCGCTACCAGGGCCAGGGGCACGAGATCGAGATCCCGCTGCCTGCGGGCCGCCTCGGCGCCGGCCTCGGCAAGGAAATCCGGCGCCGCTTCGACCGCCTGTACCAGCAGCAGTACGGCCGCACGGTGCCCAATGTGGACGTGGAAATCATCAACTGGGCCTTCGTCGCGGCGACGCCCGGCGCGGCGATAAAAAGCGTGCCGGCGCCCCGGCTGCAAAGCCGGCCGCGCGCCGACGGGCGGCGCAAAATCTACTGGGGACAGCAGCGCAGGACGCTGGAGGCGCCCTGCTTCGATCGCCATCGGCTCAAGCCCGGCGACGGCATTCGCGGCCCGGCGCTGATCGTCGAGGCGCAAACCACGACCCTGGTCGGCCCCGAATTCAGCGCAATTGTCGACCGCGTCGGCAATATCGTCATCAACTCGGTTAAAAAAGGCGGAGGCAAAACAAATGGCGAATAAAACTTCTGCGGTCGAACTGCAGGTCATGTGGAACCGGCTGATCGCGGTCGTCGACGAACAGGCGCAGGCGCTGATGCACACCGCCTTCAGCCCTATCGTTCGAGAAAGCGGCGACATCTCCGCCGGCGTTTTCGACGTCGACGGCAACATGCTGGCGCAGGCGGTAACCGGCACACCGGGGCATATCAACACCATGGCCGAGTCCGTTAAACACTTCCTCAGCGTGATCCCGAAAAGCACGATGCGTCCGGGCGACACCTTCATGACCAACGACCCCTGGCTGGGATCGGGTCACCTCAACGACTTCGTACTGGTGCAACCCTGTTTTCATAAACGCAAGCTGGTCGGCCTGGTGTCCTGCACCTCGCACCTGATCGACCTCGGTGGACTCGGCATGGGTCCCGACGGCTCCGATGTCTACGACGAGGGCCTGATTATTCCGCCGATTCGCCTGGTCGAGCGCGGCGAAATCAACGCAACGCTGATGTCATTGATCAAGTACAACTCGCGCACGCCGTTCCAGAACGAGGGCGACATTTACGCGCTGATCGCCTGCTGCGACGTCGCGCACAAGCGCCTCGACGAAATGATGGGCGAGTTCGGCATCGCCGATCTCGGCGAGGTCGGCGCCTATATTTACGCGGTATCGCAAACCGCTAGCGAGGCCGCAATCGACGCCGCGCCGCAGGGCAGTTATAAAAACAGCATGATGATCGACGGCTACGATTTCGAAATCGAACTGGCCGCCAGCCTGACCATCGGCGACGGCCGCATCGAAGTCGATTTCACCGGCTCGTCGCCCTGCTCGAAGTTCGGCATCAACGTGCCGTTGAACTACGCCACCGCCTATAGCGTGTTCGGCCTGCGCTGCATATTCGCGCCCGAAGTACCGAACAACGCCGGCTCGCTGGCGCCGTTCAGGGTTTCGGCGCCGCCGGGTTGCATCGTCAACGCACAGCGCCCGGTGCCGGTGGCGCAGCGCCACATCATCGGCCAGATGCTGCCCGACGTGGTGCTCGGCTGCCTGCGCAAGGCGATGCCGAAGCGGATTCCGGCCGAGGGCTCGTCGTGCATGTACGACCTGCCTCTGCGCGGCGGCTTCGACGCGACTTCGGACAAGGACGCCACCCGCTTCGCGGTCGAGCTGACGCACAACGGCGGCACCGGGGCTCGCCCCGGAAAGGATGGCCTCTCGGTTACCGCTTTTCCGAGCGGGGTTTACGGCTCGCAGATCGAGGTCACCGAAAGCACTGCGCCGCTGCTGGTGCGCCGCCGCGAGCTGCGCCCCGATTCCGGCGGCGCCGGCAAGCATCGCGGCGGTCTCGGGCAGATCATCGAAATCGAAAGCCGCGAAAGCATGCCCTTCGACCTGTTCGGCACCGTCGACCGGGTCAGGTACCCGGCGCGCGGCTGTTTCGGCGGGCTCGACGGCGCCTGCGGCCACCTCGCGCTCAAATCCGGCGAACGCCTGGCCGGCAAGGGCAAGCAGCAGATACCCGGCGGCGCAACCCTGGTGTTTCAAACGCCGGGCGGCGGAGGTTACGGCGATCCGCGCCAGCGCAAACCGCAACAGGTGGCGCGGGATTACGCCGCCGGCCTGATCAGCAAGCGCGCCTGCAGGCGCGACTATGGCGTGGCACTGAAAGCCGACGGCAGTGTCGATGCCGTCGCCACGCGGGCTTTGCGCGCGGCGATGAAATGATGTCGATGCGGTTGACAAGCCGTGCCGCAGGCGTACAACTGAGGCCATGAAGTCTTTTCCTTTCGCGCTCTACGACGCTTTTTCTGACACCGCCTTCGGCGGCAGCCAGGCCGCCGTGATTTGCGACGCCTCGGCGATCGATGCCGACCAGCGCGGTAAGATCGCGCGCGAAATCGGAATGCCGGCGACAGCCTTCGTCGAGGCGATCGACGACAGCGGGATAACGGCGCAATTCCTGTCGACGGTGATGGAATTGCCGATGTGCGGGCACGGCACTATCTGCCTGTTCAGCCACCTGCTCGAGACCGGCTTGCTGCGGCTTTCCGGCGGCGGCGAACGAAGCCTGCAGCTACGCTTGCCGAAGGCCACGGCGGCGGTCAGCCTGCGGCGACGCGACGACGGCCGTTTCCAGGTTTTGCTCGACATCGCCCCGCCGGTTTTCGAACCGCCGCCGAGCCATATCGGAACATTGTTGACCCTGCTCGGCCTCGACGCCGATGCACTCGATTCCGGGCTGCCGCTCGAAACCGCGCACGGAGACTTCATCCACCTGCTGGTGCCGCTCGCCGGCCTCGGCGCGATGCGGTCGGTAAGACCCGATTTCAACGGCATGGTCGAATTCTGCAACGCCAACGGCATCGAAACCATCGCCTTGTTTTGCAGCGAGGTCGAAGATCCATCGAATCGAATTCACGTGCGCGATTTCTGCCCCGCGGTCGGGGTCAGCGAATCCGCCGCCGCCGGCACCACCAACGCCGCGCTGACCAGCTACCTTGTGCGACAGGATCTGCTGCCGAAAGAACGCGAACAGATTCGGGTAAATGCCGAGCAGGGGCTCGAACTCGGCCGCCCGAGTTCGATACAATCCATCGTCACGCTCGACAATGGAGAAATAGCCCGCCTGCAGGTCGGCGGCGTGGCGACAAGAGTTTTCGATGGACAGGTTTATCTGTAGGTTGCGCTGATGACTGCAAGACTCGAACAACTGTATCGCGAGGCGCTGGTGTGGGACGCCCACGCCGGGGTGTTCCCGAGCCCCGAGGTCGACCTGAACCTACTCGACGAATGGCGCCAGCTCGGCGCCAGCTATGTCAGCATCAACGTCGGCTTCGACGTCATGGACTGGCAGGACACCCTGGCCACGCTCGCGGCTTACCGCCGCTGGGTGCTCGAGCACGGCGACCGCTTCGTGCTGGCCGGCACTACCGCCGATATCGATCGAGCCCGTGCTGACGACAAGTTCGCGCTGTCTTTCGATATCGAAGGCATGAACGCGCTCAACGGCGACATCAACATGATCAGCCTTTACCACGCGCTCGGCGTGCGCCAGATGCTGTTCGCCTACAACCTGAACAATGCCGCCGCCGGCGGTTGCCACGACGCCGACAGCGGTCTGACCGAGTTCGGCCGCCAGGTAGTACGGGAAATGAATCGCGTCGGCATGATCGTCGACTGCTCGCACGCGGCCTGTCGCACGACGCTGGAGATCATGGACGAATCGACCAGGCCGGTGGTCTTTTCGCACTCCAATCCCTGCGCGGTCTGGGATCACCAGCGCAACATCCGCGATCAGCAAATACAGGCCTGCGCGGCGACCGGCGGCGTCATCGGCCTCAACGGCATGGGTATTTTTCTCGGCGACAACGATATCGGCATCGACACCATGTTGAGGCACGTGCTTTACGTCAGCGAGCTGGTCGGCACGCAACACATCGGCTTCGGCTTCGACTATTCGCCGGACATCGATGTCGACATCGGCGTCATCCTGCGCAGCCGTCCCGACTACTGGCCCGCGGGCCAGCAGTACGACACCAAAGGCATCAGGCATGCCGGCCCGGCACAGCTGCCGGCGCTGATCGACAGCCTCGCGGACAGCGGTTTCGGCGACGACGATATTCGCGGCTTTCTCGGCGAAAACTTCAGGCGCGTCGCCGAACATGCGTGGAATGCCTGACGGGGAGCACGAATCCAATGACCTTTAGCGCGGCAAAAACCGGTTTACTCGAATGGGTGGATAACAGGATCGACCAGCTGTCCGACTGGCACCAGCTGATCTTCGAACACGGCGAAACCGCCTGGCGCGAGTATCGATCCAGCGCCTGGTATAGCGAACGCCTGCGCGCCGAAGGCTTCACCGTCGAGACCGGCAGCGGCGGCATGCCGACCGCGTTTTGCGCCGAGTGGAATAACGGCGACGGGCCGACCATCGGCGGCTACGCCGAGTACGACGCGGTGCCCGGCAACTGCCAGGCCGCCGATACCCTGCAGCGCCCGCGCGAAGGCCTCAACGTGCATGCCGGCGGGCATACCGATCCGCATTCGGCACTCGGCATTAGTGCCCTCGGCGGATTTCTGGCGGCAAAAGCCATGATGGAAAAGCATGGCATCGGGGGACGGCTGAAATTTTTCGGCGAGCCCGCGGAAAAGGTACGCGGCTCGAAACCGATCCACGCCGCGCGCGGCTACTACGACGACCTCGACGCCGCCATCAGCTTTCACCCCTTCTACATGCTGCCACTGTGCAACACCACGCGCTGGAACACTCACTGCGGCGTGGCCTACGCGATGATTTACAGCTTCGAATGCGACTCTCCGGAAAGCTGGCAAAGCCAGGGCAGCGACGCCGACAGCCCGATCGCGGCGGCGCACGCGGCGGCGCGCGCGCCCGGCGCCAACGACGCGCTGATGCAGATGTACCAGACCTCGAAGGCGCTGAAAGAGCACATGGTGTCGGCCGGCTGCGGCTGGTCGATGAACGAGTGTATCTTAACCGCCGGTCAGGCGACGGCGGATAACCTGCCCGCGCAGATCGCGCAAATCCAGTACCTGATGCGGGTGCCGACCATCGAAATGGCCGAGCGCATCACCTCGATACTGGACAGGAATGCGGCGGCGGCGGCATCGATCAGCCACTGCGGCTGGCGCCGCGACTGGGTTTGCAAGTCGCGCCAAGGGCTGGCCAATCACGCGCTCGCGCAGGCAACCTGGGATAACCTGCAGGCGATCGGTGCGCCGCGATTCAACCAGGGCGCCGCACGCGACAAGGCGCGCGAAATTCAGCGCAACCTCGGGCTCGAGCCGATGGACAATCCCTTCCTCGCCGAAACCGAGCAATTAATCACGCCACAGGCGGCGGAAACCGAGTTGCGCCGGGAGTTGCCGGACTGGCAACAACACTTCACCTCCGACGATTACACCGAGTTTTGCTGGCACGCACCGACCGTGCGCCTGTATATTGCGCGCCCGACGCTGGCTTCGCCGCAGGCAGGTTTTAAATACCCGGCCTGGGTGATGAACGCGCTCGGCGGCATTCGCGAAACCATCGAGCCGATGATCGACTGCGCGTCGAAAACCATCGGCTGCACCGTCATCGACCTGCTCGACGACGGCGAAACGCTGGCCGCCGCGCGCCAGGAATTCGAGCAGCGCACCGGCGGCGGGATCGGCGGCAGTCTGTGGCAGGCGCCGCTATGCGATTACGATCCTCCGATCGACTTTCGCTGGCCCGAGTACGTCACCACCGAGCGCGGCCGCGAATGGTGGATTCCTGGCCAGTAATTTTGCT
>CALJQI010000282.1 GCA_937980285.1 uncultured Gammaproteobacteria bacterium
ATATCAGCCTTACGCAGGTGTTTTTCGCGCAGCCGGCTGGTGTGCTCTGCGAGGCGATTCCAGGTATCGAAACGCAGCTGGGTGGGACTGTGATAAAAATCCAGGTTAGTGCGCGATTTCCTGTTAGCAGGGGCTCCGGTGTCAGGCATATCAGATCCTATCGTTTACGCCCGAGTAATTCTAACAGAGGATACCCAGGAATGAAGGAATGTTTCCCGACTACTCGCCTAAATTCATTGTCGCCATCAGGCGAAATCGTTATGCTGCTCGCCTTTGCGCAATAATCCCGGGATTTCACTCATGAGTATTCAAATTTCTGACCAGGCCCTGCTCAAAACACAGGCTTATATCAACGGACAATGGGTCGACGCCGATAATGGCGAAACCGTTGCGGTTACCAACCCGGCCAACGGCGAAATCATCGCCGAGGTCGCCAGATGCGGCACCGCGGAAACGCGCCGCGCAATCGAAGCCGCTGCCGACGCTTTTATCGAATGGCGCAAACGCACCGCCAAGGAGCGTTCAGCCTGTCTACGCAAGTGGTTTAACCTGATGATGGACGCGCAGGAAGACCTGGCGATGATCCTGACCCTGGAACAGGGTAAGCCCCTCGCGGAAGCCCGCGGCGAAGTCGCCTATGGCGCCAACTATATCGAATGGTTTGCCGAGGAAGGCAAGCGCATGTATGGCGATACCATCCCACAACCATCGAACGACAAGCGTATCGTCTGCATCAAGCAGCCGGTCGGGGTCGTGGCCTGCATTACCCCGTGGAACTTCCCTAACGCCATGTTGACGCGCAAAATTGCACCCGCACTGGCAGCCGGTTGTAGCGTGGTTTGCAAGCCGGCAAACGCCACACCGCTTTCGGCCTATGCGTTTGTCGAACTCGCCGAACGTGCCGGAATCCCGCCCGGCGTCATCAATATGGTGACCGGCGATACCGCCGCCATCGGCAAGGAACTCACCTCAAATCCGATTGTGCGCAAACTGACCTTTACCGGTTCAACCCCGGTCGGCAAGCAATTGATGGCCGAATGCGCGCAAACCGTCAAGCGCACCTCGATGGAACTGGGTGGTAACGCGCCGTTCATCGTGTTTGATGACGCCGATCTCGACGCCGCCGTTGCCGGCGCCATGATCAGCAAGTACCGTAACGCGGGCCAAACCTGTGTCTGCGCCAACCGCATCCTGGTGCAGGAAGGTTGCTACGACGCCTTTGCCGAAAAACTGGCCGCGGCCGTCGGTGACCTCAGGATGGGCGATGGTACCCAGGAAGGCATTACGGTGGGACCCCTGATCACCGAACAGGCCGCAAATGACATGGAAGCCTTCGTCGCGGATGCCCTGGACAAGGGCGCGAAAGCGGTTGTCGGTGGTAATCGCTCTGCTATCGGTAACCAGTTTTTTGAACCGACGATCCTGACCAATGTCAGTGGCGAGATGCGGGTTTTTCGTGAGGAGATTTTCGGCCCGATTGCACCGCTGTTCAAATTCAGCACCGAAGATGAAGCGATTCAAATGGCCAACGACACCGAATTCGGACTTGCCTGTTACTTTTACTCGCGCGATATCGGGCGTATCTGGCGGGTCGCCGAAGGCCTCGAATATGGTATCGTCGGCATCAACGAGGGCATCATTTCCAATGAAATGGCGCCTTTCGGCGGTGTTAAGGAGTCGGGTCAGGGTCGCGAAGGCTCAAAGTACGGCCTCGACGATTACACCGAAATCAAATACATGTGCATCGGAGGTATCGACAAATGAGTAGCGCAAATTTAAAAATGACCGAGGCCAGCGGACTGTCCAACCAGGACTGGCAGGCCCGCAAGGACAATGCCGTGGCCCGCGGCCAGGGTAACATCGCACCGGTTTTCGTCGAGCGCGCCGCCGGTTCCGAAATCTGGGATGTGGAAGGTAAACGTTACATCGACTTCGGCACCGGCATTGCGGTTTGTTCGGCTGGCCACTGCCATCCGAAAATTACCTCGGCGGTCGCCGAACAGCTGGAAAAGTTCAGCCACACCTGTGTCATGGTAACCCCCTACGACAGTTCCGTACGCCTGGCGGAAAAACTGAACGAACTAGCGCCCGGACCGAGCCGGAAAAAGTCAATCTTCGTCACCACCGGCGCCGAAGCGATCGAGAATGCGGTCAAGATCGCCCGCGCCCACACCGGACGACGCGGTGTCATCGCCTTCAACGGCGGTTTTCACGGTCGCACCATGCTCGCCATGGGACTGACCGGCAAGATTACCCCCTACAAGAACCTGTTCGGCCCGTTCCCGGCCGAACTTTATCACGCGCCCTTTCCGATCGAGTATCACGGTATCTCGGTTGAAGACTCGTTGAAGGGGCTCGACAACCTGTTCAAGGCCGATATCGCGCCGAGTGATGTCGCCGCAATCATCGTCGAACCGGTGCAGGGTGAAGGCGGCTTTTACCCGGCCCCGATCGAGTTTCTGCAGCAGCTCAGGGCACTTTGCGATGAGCATGGCATTTTGTTGATTGTCGATGAGATCCAGACCGGATTTGCACGTACCGGTAAGATGTTCTGCAGCGAGTACGCCGGCATCGAGGGTGATCTGATGACCATGGCCAAGGGCATGGCTAATGGCTTTCCGATCGCCGCGGTCGTGGGCAAGGCCGATATTATGGACTCGCCCCTCCCCGGCGGTCTCGGTGGTACCTATGCCGGCTCACCGCTGGGTTGTGTGGCCGGATTGGCGATGATCGACGTCATCGAAGAAGAAAACCTGATCGACGCAGCCAATCATGTCAGCGAGATATTCAGTAGCCGTCTACAGGCACTGCAGGCCAGATTCCCCGCTAACATCGGTCACCTGCGCACCAGCCATGGCGCAATGATGGCGATGGAACTGGTCAAAAACGGGGATGCCGAGCAGCCCGAC
>CALJQI010000283.1 GCA_937980285.1 uncultured Gammaproteobacteria bacterium
AACCGCCTGGTCGGCGTCGTTGAACGGGCGATTGTTGGCCAGCCCGCCAGGCGTGTGGCAGGTCATGCACAGGTTCGGATTGCCGGCTTCGCGCGTAATACTGCCGCCGGCGGCGCCGTGCGGGGTATGGCAATTGATGCATTTGATGCTGTTACTAACATCGTGCGGCGGATCCAGCGCCCAGCTCGATATCGAGAACATAGCCAGCAGGACCGCAAGGCTGCAACGAAGTAGATTCATCGCCGCCTCCCGCGCGCTTTGGCCTGCTTCGGGGGTTTCCCGCAGGCGCTGCGCGCAGCGTTCGGCACCAGCGTTCTAAGCTGCGCGCGCGGCAACTCGTTGTGCCTTCCGACGCGGACTACCGCGCGCAGCGTACAAACCATGTAGCGCCCGTGATTGCGCCAGGCGCCGGTCTCGACAGGCCCCTCGCAGGGGCAGAGTTGCGCCACGCTGCAGCCATCGGCATCGATCAGCGCGCCATCCGACGTTTGCGGGCAAAGATCGATCACATCGTCGACGCCGTCGCCGTCGCTGTCGCTGACGGTGGATAGAATCAACACCCTGGCTTGCGCTTCGAGTTGAAAGCCGTTGCTCAGCAGCGCAGTTGCCCTGAGTTGCCCTGCCCCGGAAGGCGGCAGCGTCTGCGCCAGCGCCGCGGCGTCGAATTGTCCGATTAAATCCGGGATCAGATCGCGGTCGGCGTCGCCTGTATCGAGCGATAGCGGCGCTATGCCGTTGACCTGTAAGCTGCCCGGCACGATTGCGTCGAGACGGTAACCGGGTAACTCCAACGCGACCCGCAACCTGTCTATGAGCGCGTCCCGATCGAGTACCGCGGGATCGACGTCGAGCACGCCGGGGGCGACCGCTTCCGGATCCTGGTATTCGTCGAGCCCGAAGACTTCCAGCCGCGAATTGTTGGCCGCGGCCACGAACAGGCGGTTATGCGCGTCCACCGCGAGATCCATCGGAATGCGCAGGCCGCCCGGGAGCGCGCCGAACTCGCCGATACTGGCGAGCCCGTTGCCGTTACGGTCGAACACCTTGACCTGTCCGTCGGCGGCGTCGCTGACCAGCACCCTGCCGGCACGGTCGAGCCAGACCCCCTGCGGCTGGTTTAGCGGGCGCTTGCGGCCAAAGAAGCTGCCCGGGTTCGCGTTAGTGCCGCCTATACAGCGCAGGTAACCGCCCTGCAGGTCGAAAACCTGCACCCGGTAATTAAGCTGGTCGACGACGTAGACTTCGGCCGACGCCGCGTCGACAAAAATACCTGCCGGAAAGTTGAAAAGACCGTCGCCGTCGCCGGCGCCGCCAAAATTGAAATCCGGACTGCCATCGGGCGTGAATACCTTCACTTCGTGAGACCTGGAGTCAACCACGTAAATGCGGCCGTCCAGCGGCTCGACGGCAATCGCTACCGGTAACTGGAATTCGCCGGCGCCAATTCCCAAATCGTATAAAAATTCCCAGTTTCGGGAAAAAACACTGACCCGTCCGCTATCGCCGTCGCCGACATAAACCCGGCCGGCGGCGTCGACCGCGACGCTAATCGGGTCGCCTGCATGCAGGTGACTGTCGATGATGCGGCCGCTCGCCTCGCGGGTGACGATGTGCTGGCGTCGCGGATCGCTGACCAGCAGGCTGGAGTCCGCCGTCAGCGCCATGCGAGTCGGCGCTCGAAAAGTCCAGGGATATGCGCGCAGGTGGGTAACGAGCGGCGGCTCGACGCCGGTGGCGGGACCCACTTCGCAGGAACTCGCGAACGCCGCGCCGGGTACCAGCGACAGTGAAAGCGCAAGCAAAATGGTTAATGAATGCCGCAAACGAAAACCTCCTCGATAGAATTTTAGCAGGTTTCGTGCCATTACAGTGCGTTGTTGTAGAGTCGGCAGCCCTTCGGAAAAATGTGCCCCGCCTCCGACCGCGGCAGCGATCGATCCGATCCGCGAATCGGCCTGGCGCTAATCCCGAAACCGCGGACCGTTAGTTTTGCGGCGCCAGGTTCCAGCCCAGCGGCAATCCCTGGGCGGACATTAACACATGATCCATGGCGTAGAAGAAAACCAGGGTCACCGCGATTACGACTAGCCAACGTCTTATTGTTGCAAGGCTGTTATCGTTCATTCGCGGCTCCCCTGTGAAGACACCGGTCAGGCTGAATCCCGCCGATGTGATTACGCACCCGGTGTGCTGTGCTTAAAGTTTCAATACCACATCCATTTTCGTGTCGGCGCCGGCGCCGACCTCGACCTGTTGCTTGGATTCACCCAGCTTTTCGTGCCAGATGGCAATCGAGTATTTTCCAGGTGGGACGTTGGTCAGCTTGAAATTGCCATCGGCGTCGGACAGTACCGTGTAAGGATTATCGGCAACCCACCAGGCGCCGCCCATCCACGAGTGAATATCGCACTTGGCCTTGACCATCCCGGTCTTGCGTATCTTTTTATCGGTTATCGCGAGTTTCGAACCCGGCTGGATTTTCTTATTGATGTTGTACACACCCTTGCTGATGGTGTGAAAGTTATGCCCGACACTGTCACTGTTTAAAACCGCGCCGGCCATTTTCGGCTTGATTATCATGATCCGCGGAATGAAGGCGCATTTCTTCTGGTCGTAGGTGAATTCGGCCGCCGGCAGATCCCAGTCCTTGCCGGCGGAGATTTTTTCGATTCTGAGGATGACGTTTTGCACGCCTCCGCTCCCGCTAACGAGTAGTTCATCCGAAGGACGGTCGCCGCCGCAGGCTTCGACATCCTCGTCGACTTTCAGTATTTCGGGTTCGGGTGCGGCGCCGTTCAGCGTGACGCGGCCACTAATGCTGCCGCCGTCCGCAACGCTGGTCACCTTGTACTTGGCGGCGGATGCCGGAGCCGCGGCGAAGGCGAGCAGGCAGCCGAAGACAGGAATTAGCATGCGCATTGTTTTCATTTGAAACCTCCAGGTTATTTGGTTATTGGCCGTAATTGTCGTCCGCGACAGTGACATACTGGTGACATCGGACCGATGTTCATGCGCCGGATTGGTCGAGCCCGGGCGGCTTGCGGCGCATGTACCAGACCAGCAGTATCCCCGCCAGCAGGAATGCCAGCGTGGTCGCGGCCGGCGCTCCGTAGACCAGGTTATAGTTGGTCTCGTGCGGCAACAGCAGCCAGAACCACGGGGTTTGCGTATGTTTCGAGCGCAGCTCGCCGTTATTGCCGTCCCAGTTGGCGAACGACACCGGGATAAACTGACCCTTGCGGAAAACGATATCGCCCGCATCGCCGCCGCTGTCGGCGACGCCGCGCGGACGCTTGAACAAAACGCGCCAGCGGCCCTCATGCCATGCGCCGCGGGTGAACAGGTCGCCGGCGTCAGCGCGCGGGGTCAGCTTCGAGTTCGGCCCGGTCGCATCGAACAGTATCGCGCGCGATTCCACCGCGGGTTCGACCGAACCCGCATTCCAGTACCAGATAGTCGTGTGATGCCTGGCGTCGCCGTGCCGGTACAGCGGCTTCTCGACCGGCGCGGTGGAATAGGCGCTCTCCTTCGGAAACTGCAGCGCGACCGCGTCGGAAAACATTTGTTCGTCCTGGTCGGGCAACTGCGACATCACCGCCCCGCCCGGCATGCTTTCGGTGCGATCGTTGAATTCGAGCAGAAACGCGATCTCGTTTTCGTTATACAGCGTGCGCACGCTGATGGCGTCGTTGAGCGGGGTGAACAGGCGATCCTGCTTGATGATATTGGGAAATAACCTGAACGTGCTCTGCGGTACCTCGCGCCAGGCGACGTCGTCGACGTCGTCGGGCAGCTCGCCCTGCACTTCCACGCCCTGGATCACGTTACGCTGGCCGGGCCAGGTCATGCCCTCGCGCAGCGAGTAGGTATAGTTGGCGACATGCCAGCGGCCTTCGAGCGGGATCGCGTCTTCCTCGCCTTCCTCGGTGGCGCGGTGCGACGGCATCGGCGTACCGCGGATACCGATAGAAACCCTGCGGTAAATATTGCGAATGGTGGCTTCGCGCTCGGCCTCATCCTGCACACTGCCGCCAGCGCCGGTCGAGATTTCGGTCGCGCGCCAGGTCCACGGCTTGGTCAGGTCTCGCGGCCAGATCCGGTATCCCCAGTCGTCCTCGAGAAATTCTCCCGAGGTCAGGTTGCCGCGTCCGCGCTCACCGTGGCATTTGCGGCAGTTTTCCTCGAAAATCTCCTTTCCGAGCGCGACCGACTCGTCCGAGTAAGCAACCTGGCCTTCGATCGGCTCTTCGTCGTCGATCACCAGCGCGTCTTTCAGGTAATGGCCGTCGTCGTCGAAGGCCTCGTCCTCGGCATCCTCGGGCGCCCAGATCGCGGTCGTGTCGAAGCCCTTGACGACCTGCACCAGTTCGCCGATTTGCTGGTCGTTGAACAGCTTCGACCAGCCCGGCATGCTGCTGCCTTCGAGACCGTCCCTGATAATATTGAACAGGTCGGCGTCGCGCGGCGGCAGATCCCCGGGTGAAGTCTTGTATTTCCACAACCCGAGCGTGAAATCGCGCGGCCGCGGATAGAGAAACTCCGCCGCCGGGCCGTCGCCGGCGCCGCTTTCTCCGTGGCAGACGGCGCAGCGCAGCTGGTAGATTTCCTTGCCGCCCATGCCTGCACGCTCGCTGACGACGCTGTCCTTCATCCTGCTGACAGACTTGGAGATATCCGGATCCCACATGCGCGGCACCTGCGAGACATAATCGAACAGAAAGGTGATGACGTTCCAGACTTCTTCCTCGCTCAACATTTCATGCCACACCGGCATCGCCGAGTTCCACGGCATGCCGCCCTTCGGCAGACCGGGGCCGCCGGTAGTGATGCGCCAGAACAGAAACGATTCCTGCAGCTGCGCGATGGTGCCGACGTCGCTGAAATCGGTCGGCAGCGGATCCAGCGCGCTGGCGTAATGCCCCTTGCCGTCGAGCTGGTCGCCATGGCAATAGAAACAATTACCGTAGTAAACCAGGCTGCCCTTGCGCACCGCTTCGCGGTAGCTCTCCCAGGCGCCCTCCTCGTCCTGCTCGAGCTGTTGCAGTACCTGCATGCGCACCGGGTTTTCCAGCGTGGCGAGGTCGAAAGACTTATCGTATACCTTGATCGAAGCCGGCGGCGACGGGTGAACCTGGCGCAGCTCCAGCGGCTTTTCCAGCGATGGTTTTACCATGTCGTAAACCGCGTAGCCCGGCAACAGCGACACCACCACCAGCAGCGGCCAGCGCAGCAAGGCCCTGTTATCGTCGCGCAGCGTAGCGATGACCGGCGATTTGAATTCGCGCCAGCGCTGTTCGTCGCTGGAAAAATACAGTAACAGGCCGATGACGACGATGATCGAGTAACTGATCATCAGCGAGCGCGGCATGAACGGCGGAAAGGCAAAGCTTAGAAGCAGCCACGCGGCCACCAGTACGAGTACGGCTTGCCAGAATGCGGGGATGCGTATTTTCACGGTTGCGAGCCGGTTTGCTGCGACAGGTACTGAACCACCATCTCGAGTTCAGCCACTGCCATGTTGGGGAATTCCGGCATGATGGGTGGGAATCCCTGAGCGATCTCCGCCTTCGGATCAATGATGCTGATGCGAATCTGCGCCGGCTGCAGACGCTGACCCACGTCCTCGAGGCTCGGCCCGACCGGGGATTTGCTGCCGAGGATCGCATGGCAGGCCGCGCAGCCGAACTTGGCGATCGCTTCCTCGGCGTTTTGCGCCAGCACGGGCGCAGCCGCAGTGCTTTCGGCTTCGACGGCGGGCGCCGCGTCGCCGCTCGGCAGCGCCACGGTGACCGGGTTGCCGTCTTTTTGCTGCAGGAAAGCGATGATGGCGTCGACCTCGACATCGGAAAGCTGGATCGGCGGCTGGTCGACCGCGGGCATCGGCGATTCGGCGTCATTGCTGCCCTTTTTACCGAAACCCTCGACCACGTAGGCGCTCGGTTGGAGCATCGATTCGCGCAGGTAGCTTTCGACATCGGCGGCCTGTCCCTGGTAGCGGCTGTCGGCGATGCGCTGCAGCGAGGCCGCGTGCACGTCGAAAGTCAGCATGTCGGGCGCCCGGCCCAGGTTATTGTGGCAAAGGGTGCAGGTGCCCTTGCCCTTGTAAAGCTTTTCACCCATCGCGACGAAGCTGTCGATGGTCAATTCGCCCAGGTTCACTTCCTCTTCCTCGGGAGCCTCGCCCTTGACCTGCGGCAGCACGTAGGTGACCGCGGCGAAGGCCAGGATCATCACCACGCTGAAGCCGACAGCCCTGATCAGCGCGCTCATTTGCCACCCCCGGCGAGCGCTACCTCGCCCCGCGGTTGCGGCGGCAGCTGCCGGGTGCCGCTCAGGTTCGAGATCCAGAAGATAAACAGCACGAAGGCCAGGAACAGCAGCGTGATACCGGTCACCATGTTGCCGACCGTGGCCAGCGGCGGGATGAAATTATCCGGCGAGTTGTCCTTCATCACCGCGTACACGTGCCAGTGGGTACGCACCGACGAGCGAATGTAACCCATTAACGCCATCAGCCAGGTAAACGCG
>CALJQI010000284.1 GCA_937980285.1 uncultured Gammaproteobacteria bacterium
AAGAAATAAACGACTGTTCGGCGCCGCGAGAGAAGCAAACGCGCCGTAAGTCCGGATCCGGTGTCTGGCCGGACATTGAAATCGAACGCACTCCCGAATCGCTGCAATTCGACGCGGGCAAGGCGGTTACTCGGTGGCGCTCTTGACGGTAACCCGATTCGTGCAACGATTTCTGTCGCTCGAGTTCGGGCAGGACACGTTCGCAGGCTTCGGCCAACTGTTCCAGTAGCTCGATTTTACTGGTTTCGGAATTGTCCGCTTGCAGCTCCATCTCGATGCAGATATTCGAAATTCTGATCAATCCCAGGTTGCTCGCGCTGGAATAAAATCGATGCGCCTCTTCTGCGAGGCTTCTCCAGTCGGATTGCTCGGCAACGGCACGCATTCTGGACAGACGCGCCTCGACATCCGTGATGAAGGTATCGATTACCCAGGTCAGCAAATTACCTTCGCCATCGTCTGGTGTTGCGCGAATCATTTCGAGTCTTTCGAAGTCGATGTCTACCGATCCATCGACGCTGTTCGACGGGATCTCGGATTCGAAGCCGGAATTCACACTGTCGAGGATCCGGTAGAGATGTTCGAGATTGATCGGCTTGGCAAGAAAATCCTGCATACCGGCCTGGCGGCAGGCGTCACGATCCCCTGGCAGCACATTGGCGGTCATGGCAACGATTCTTGGAAGCTGTTCGGGCGAAAATCTCTGCTGAATTTTAACTGCCGCCTCGATGCCGTCCATCTCCGGCATATGCAGGTCCATCAGGATCAAATCGTAATGCTGCCGTTCCAGCACATTCAGCACCTCGAGGCCATTGGAAACGACATCCGAGCGATAACCGAATTTCTGCAATAATCGTTGCACCACTTTTTGATTGATCGCGTTGTCCTCGGCAATCAGGATCTTGAGCGGGTTGCTCTGTGCCAGAGTCGAGTCGAACTTTATTGGAGTGAACGTATTGCCAGCCTTGCCCTCGGCGCCGAGCGCCGCCTTGAGCGCATAAAGCAACTGGCTCGCCTTGATCGGTTTGTTGAGGTGAGCGCTGAATTGAATCTCGTTCATCAATTCACTATCCGGCCGATGAGATAGCGAGGTCAGCATAATCAGCGGCAGGCTCTCGGCCGATCGATACTGCCTGATTTGCCTGGCGAGTTCGAGGCCGTCCATATCGGGCATGCTCATGTCGAGGATGGCAATATCAAAGCTATCCCCGTGGCGCACCAGGTCCATCGCCTCGATCCCCGATGGCGTCGCCATAGGCTGCATGCCCCACAACAGGGATTGCTTGACCAGGATTCGCCGGTTGGTAACGTTGTCATCGACGATCAGCAGTTTCGCGCCGGTAAGCTCGATCGCATGCTCTTGCAGAAAACTCTGGGCCAGGTCTCTTCCCCCGGCTTCGGCGACGATGTCGAAATGAAATGTCGAGCCCTGCCCCGGTTCGGATTCCACCCATATCTCTCCACCCATGGCTTCCACCAGCCGGAGACTGATCGCCAGGCCGAGGCCGGTGCCGCCAAACTTGCGCGTGGTCGAGACGTCGAGCTGGTTGAAGGGCTTGAACAGCTCGTCGATTTCATCCATTGCAATACCGATGCCGGTATCGGAAACCGAAAATTTGAACCGGTAACGATTCGATTCGGGCATCCTGTCCGCTTCGACCTTGACCAGGACTTCTCCACGCTGGGTAAACTTGGTGGCGTTGCTCAACAGGTTGACCAGAACCTGTCGCAGCCGGGTGACATCGCTGGCGATCACCGCGGGCACCCGGTCGTCGATCATATAGGCCAGGTTCAGCAGTTTTTTCGAGGCCACCGTCGATACCAGGTCGAGAGAGGCCTCGATACAGCTCCTGAGGTCGAAAGCCTGGTTCTCGAGTTCAAGCTTGCCCACCTCTATCTTGGAATAATCGAGAATGTCATTGATGATGACGAGTAGCGCCTCACTGCTGGAACGAATCGTCTCGGTACAATCCTGCTGCTCGTCAGACAGCTGAGTATCGAGCAACAGGCTGGTCATGCCTACGACCGCATTGAGAGGCGTTCTGATCTCGTGGCTCATGTTCGCCAGGAACATACTCTTGGCGTAGTCTGCCGACTCGGCCATTTCCATGGCTTTGCGCAACTCCTCGGTTTGCGCCTTACGCTCCGATATATCCCTGAGGATGGCGGTGAAAACCAGTTCATCGCCATGCCCGATCACGCTGATGGAAGCCTCCATCGGAAATTCGGTGCCGTCTTTCCTGAGGCCGGATATCTCCCCGCGCTCGCCCATGCGGCGGGCCCTGGGAACAGAGTCGGCAAATTGCTGCAGGTGTCCGGGGTGATTTTTGCGGTGCCGTTGGGGAATCAGAATTTCCAGCTCCCGGCCCAGAATTTCGTCTTGCCTGTAGCCAAAGAGCTTCTCCGCGCCTTCGTTAAACAGGATGATGCGTTGCTGGCTGTCCACGGAAACGATAGCGTCCTCGGCGATCAGAAAAATCGCCTTGGCTTGCGCTTCGGTCAGTTGGCCATGGAATGGCTTTTGATTCATTAATTTTGCGCTAACCTGTTAGCTGTCGACACCTGTTCACGATACCGGCAATGGAGATATCCCGAAAGGTCGCAGATATCGAACTACCGGAAGCAAATGAGTGATCCTTAAATAACGAAAAGGCATGCTGCCACCTTTTCCGTCCCGGGAAAGTCGCAAAACCTTATCATGACATTACGTGCCGACAGTAGAACCAGATCACAGTCGAGCTATCCGCAACTATCCAAAGCGGCGCCACGGCCAAACTCGAAACGCGCAAGATATAAGATTTTCGGAGAATTTAGACCTGTTTTTATCGCATTTGTAGCATTTTGTGGAAATACGGAGATATCTTTGACGACGCTGGAACTGTTTTAGGGCAAAAAACCGGCAGTGCGGCGTTGCTAGAGATCGGCATGCGTTACCTGCATCGCCTGGTCTGTGTCAGGTCGAGGCAATCACGCGGCGGCGTTGTCGCTCGATGCAGCCGCCTGCTCGCCGTTGGCGACGATACCGAGCTTGTCGAACAGTTCGAGGTCTTCGTTTTTGTCCGGGTTCGGCGTGGTCAGCAGGGTATCGCCGTAGAAAATGGAATTGGCGCCGGCGAGGAAACACAGCGCCTGCAGCTCTTCGCTCATCGCGGTACGCCCGGCCGACAACCGCACCACCGAGGCCGGCATCATGATGCGCGCGACCGCGATAGTGCGCACGAACTCGATCGGGTCGAGTTCTTCGGTGCCGTAAAGCGGCGTATTCTCGACCTGCACCAGCAGGTTGATCGGCACGCTTTGCGGGTGCTGGGGCAGGTTCGCGAGCTGCTGCAGCAGGCCGGCGCGATCGTTATCGCTCTCGCCCATGCCGACGATGCCGCCACAGCAGACGTTGATGTCCTCGGCGCGCAGGTTTTCCAGCGTGTCGAGCCGATCCTGGTAACTGCGCGTGGTGATGATTTCCTTGTAGTACTCGGGCGAGGTATCGAGGTTGTGGTTGTAATAATCGAGCCCGGCGGTTTTCAGTTTACGCGTTTGCTCGCGCGTCAGCATGCCGAGCGTGACGCAGGTCTCCATGCCGAGATCCTTGACCAGGCTGATCATTTCGATGACCTTGTCGAGGTTCTTGTCGGTCGGGTTGCGCCAGGCCGCGCCCATGCAAAAACGGGTGGCGCCATTCTGTTTCGCATTCAGCGCCGCCGCGCGCACTTCCTCGATCGGCAGCAGTCGTTCGCGTTCGAGCCCGGTGTCGTAGCTGGCGCTTTGCGGGCAATAGGAGCAATCTTCCGGGCAGGCGCCGGTCTTGATACTCAGCAGGGTGCTGATCTGAACCGCGTTCGGATCGAAATTGGCGCGATGCGCGGTTTGCGCCTGGAACACCAGGTCATTGAAAGGCAGCTCGAAAAGCGCTTTAATTTCGTCTAGCGTCCAGTCGTGGCGAATGGATTGCACTGCGTCGGTCATCGGAACGGGCCGTCAAAAAAGAACAACGCCAAGTCTATTGCAAGACAGGGAATAGTCAATGTCAGGAAGACTGATAACGCGCAAGATAGGCGCATTCGTAAACTACCTTTTCGCACCCGGATTATGCCTCGCCTGCGGCTGTGAACTCGATAACGCGGAATCGCTATGCGACTGCTGCGGCGGCCAGCTGCGGCGCGTGCCGAACCCCTGTCTTCACTGCGGTCAGCCGAATCCGGTCAGTGGCCGAGTTTGCCCCGCCTGCCTGTTGAATCCGCCGTGCTGGCAGCGCCTGGTCGCGCCGCTGCAATACCGTGGCTTGACGCGTGACTACCTGCACCAGCTCAAGTACTCCGAGGCGCTGCACCTGGCTAAAACCCTGTGCCGACAATGTTTCGAGCCCTTTCGGCAAAGCAGGCCCAGACCCCAGTTATTGCTGCCGGTACCGCTGCATGGCACGCGTTTAAGCGAGCGCGGGTATAACCAGGCCGAAGTAATCGCGCTCCTGTGGGCGCGCGAATTCGGCATTCGGCTCGAACGCAGTGCGCTCACGCGGCGGCGAGCGACCGAAAGCCAATCGGGTCTCAGCGCCGATCAGCGCGCGCAAAACGTACGCGCGGCCTTCGACTATCGCCCCGCGGGCGATATCAACCACGTCGCTATCGTCGACGATATCGTGACCACGGGATCGACGGCTGCCGAAATTACCAGGACACTGCATCGCGCCGGCATCGAATACGTCGAAGTCTGGGCCCTGGCACGGGTATACAAACGCTAAGCACACCCGCGCAAGCGGGAAACTGGGGGCGAGCCGCCATTGCAAGATCCCCGCTTGCGCGAGGGTGACTCTGCGCGCGGGGATGCAGGTTAGCGTTTGTAAACCCGCGCCAGGGCCCAGACCTCGACAAATTCGATGCCGGCGCGATGCAGTGTCCGGGTAATTTCGGCAGCCGTCGATCCAG
>CALJQI010000285.1 GCA_937980285.1 uncultured Gammaproteobacteria bacterium
AAAAGTTCACACCGCCAGTCGCGCTGAGCGGACTAGGCTTTTACTAATTGCAGCACGGCGACTGAACGGAGACCGTCATGATCAAGATAACGACAATACGTATATGGATCGGCGCTTCCATCGCCTGGCCCCTGTTCTGGATACTGGTTTTCGACAGCTGGTTCTTCTGGACCCCGATCGGACTGTTCGTCACCTTCGGCATTCCGATCGTCGCATGGCTGCTGTGGTGGAAATACTACGAGGGCAACGGAGAAAAGCTGCTGACCGAAGGCAAGCTGGCGCTGGCTAAGAGCACGATCGCCCTCAACAAAATGAAAAAGCAGGTCGCTAAAAAACGGGTCTCGAACCAGTGACTCCCCGTTAATTCGGGAGACGGTCGACTTATATCCTGCCGGTCGTCATTCAGGATACTGTCGGATCAGGTTTTACTTTGTAGCGACGCCAATGCGCTGCGCCAGGAAATCCCGAAAGTGCAGCGCCACGTCTTCGCCATCGATATCCTCGGCGAGGGTCACCTTATCGCCACCTGTCTCCACCGCGTGAATCTTGAAATGTTCGATCTTATCGATGCCCTGCCCCGTGCTGCCCGAGCGCTTGATACCGAGATGCGAAATATCCGCCTGCCGCAAGCGCCGACGAAAGACCGGGATGAATAGCAGTCGCCGCAACACCGAAACCTCGCCCGGCTGTATGTCGACGCTCAAGTTGTTGAACAGCAGGTAAACGGTGGCAATCGTCGCCGCCAGCGCGACCCCGAAAAAGGGAATACTGAAGATCGCGATAAATATACCGAACACACCGCCATCGCTCATCAAACCGAGCATCGAGTAACAGCCGAAACCGAAACCGCAGGCGAATATGGCGGCATATACGGTCAGAACCCGTTCGCGGAACATCGGGAATTTCAACTGAATTCGATCGCCCTGCCGACGCAGGCGCAGGGCGCGCGACAGACCCTCGATATCGAATTGACCGCTGGCGATGGCGAGCCCGGCGGCATCGGCTTCGCGCTGGCGCTCGGCAGCGGCCTGCGCACTGATATCGTGGCCGACAACACGCGAAGTCTCGCCGGTGGCAAACACGGGAATGTTGTAACTGCGGTCGAGGTCGATACCCGGCACCTCGGCGCTCACGCTCAGGCGCCAGAAGTGATAGTCGCCTTTTTGTTCTACTTCGGCCGGCGGCAAGCCCTGCGGAACGTCGAAGCGAAACGCCAGGTTAACGCCCTCGACGGCATTGCCGATCCCGGGTCGTCCGCGTTCGGCCCACTTGATCGACTCGCGGCGCGAGCGGTTTTCGCCGCTGCCGGAGACGTAGCTGTAGACGCACTCCAGCGTCACCGACAAGTCCTGCGCCTCGGCGGCGCGCCGGTAGTCCAGGTTTTTGACCTGTATCTGGCCGCCGACATGCCCGCCGATCGCCCCGGGGAAAGGATCCATGGTGAACAGCACGCGGCCGAAACGACGATACTCGAGGCTACTCTGAATCGCCTTGTAAACCAGGAATAGTCCAGCCGCCGGAAACAGCAGAATCAGCAATGCGGGATAGTTGTCCTGCGCCAGCTCCTTCGGCAGGACGAATGAAACCGGGATACTGACCGCGTTCCACGCCAGCGCGAAGAACCAGTAAAACCACATTCCCTTGCCGGCGTCGGAGCGTATGCGGGCGTCTTCCCAGCCCTTGCGCTGCTGCCAGTCGTCCGGCACAGGACTGTGCGCGGCAGGCGCCTGCGATTCACCGCGGTGTTGCTGCACGAATTCCAGCAATCCCAGCTCGGTGGATCCGTCCTGCTGCGCCTGGCGCCAGCGCTTGCGCAATTCCAGCAAGGACGGCCGCTGGCGCGACGCGATTTTGTTCGAGCCTTTGACACTCGCGATAATTACCGCCAGGCCAATGAGCATGAACACCGAGCAAAAAACGCTGATCAATGCGAACAGTCCCCAGCGCATGCCGCGGTCGATAACGGATTGCGCGGGATCGAGCGGATTCACCCAGATCGACAAAACCTCGTCGCCGCGTTTTACGCGGCCGAGATAGGCCTGCATGTCGCCATGGTAGGAGCCGATGTTGTCCTTGAACTGGCTGACGCCCACCCTGTTGCCGCTGTAAGCGGCGCCGCCGTATTCGTAACGGTAGTTGACGCGGGTATCGTTGTCGGCAGCGGTGAACGACAGCAGATCAGCGTTAGCGGGCTGCCAGCCCTGCATACGTTGCCAGTCCTGCCACATCGGCAGCCCGGTTTCCGAAAAAATACCGAAGCCGCCGCCGGCAAAAAGCAACCCGAATAGCAGGCCGGGGATGACAATAAGTTTGCGCATGCACTACTTAATAGCTGAAATACAAGGCCGCTGCGAGCTGAAAATCCGCAATCTCCGCCAGCGAAACGACCGTGTTTCCCCGATTTTTGCCTGTCGACCCGTCAGGCCGAGGCCTGTCCCCGCAAATGCTGACCGGGATCAAGTTCGCCGCGATCGCCTGGCCTATAATTCGGCCTCGATTCGCAGCCGGACCGGCGTATGCCCCCCAAACCCCGCACCACGGAAGTCATGCGCAGCATCATTCGCCAGGCGAGATCGGCTCTGCCGCTCGACCTGTCGCCGGACGAAGTCTGCGCGGACGAATGCCGGGGCTGCTCGATCAAGCTGGTCGAATACATCGCGATGGAAATAGACAACTGGGAATACCGGCTCGACGAAGGCGCGGTACCCACTTTCCGCGACCTCGACAAGCTCGGCCGCAGCTGCACGAAAATTCACCGCGCGCTGCAGAAAAACAGGCTGGTATAGTCAATCGAGAGAATCGCCGCCTCTGTTAGCGGTCAGAATAAATCCCGGCAGGCGGGCGTCTCGAAATCAGCAGCCAGAGATGAATCGCACTTAGTTGAAAAACACGAATCATTCCCGCGCAAGCCTGCGCAGGAATGACTCGCCTGCTTGAGCGCCATTCCGTTCGCTCTCCGATCTCCGCGTGAATACACGGCTGACGCGCGCAGCGGCGGTTACCGGCTTCGCGCGTCGGGGTAGCGAGCTTTTACTGCAGAGTACCGCGCAGCTCGCCGCGGGGAAAGTCACTGCTATGGATGATCACCGAGGCGCGTCCCTCGGCAATAGCCGCGACCAGTTCTTCCACCGTAGTGACGTCCGGCCTCGGCGAATCCAGCTGACCCGCGGTGAAGATATAACCCTGGGCCAGGCGTCCGTTGATCACCTCAGCCACCGTCCCCGCGGGTGGCGGTCCGCCGTTGAACCAGTATACCGGCGGCCCGGCCAAATCGGTCAGCATGACCGCTGCGTCGGCGACGTGGATATGCGCCATCAGCAGGTTATCCAGGTTTTCGACATTGACGCGAAAAGCCAGAGCGCTGCCATCGTCGATCACCTCGAGCCTGGCCTGGCCGGTGGCGGCCGTGTTAACCGGGCTGCCGGCCAGATCGAAGCCTTCGAGTTGCGCCTTGAAACGCATTGGCTTGTCGGCATGGCCGCTGCCGGCATAAAGCAGCCCGACGATGCAGGAGATTATGATTAGTCTCATCGATTTTGTCCTCAATGTTCAGGGTTTCAGTTGTTTTCTACGGCACGGTTTTTTCGGTGCCTTGGCGTGTATACGCCCCGGCAGCGATTTTATTCCCGGCTCCAGCTCGAATACGCGGCATCGAAGCGGTCGGCGGGCGCCCGTCACCGGCCGTAGACGTCCCGGCTTATCTCCTGCTAACGGCGGGAGCCGATCGTTTTCGCGCCCGGCAGACGCGGAATTTATGGAATAAATAGGCCTGCCGAACGTATACGGATTGTGAGCGCAGGCAGAAATGACGGCTCTCGATCTTTTACAACCAGGAGACATACGACCAATGAAGCATTACTACAAAACACTGACGCTGGCAGTTCTGCTGGCCTTTAGCCTGCCCGCTTTTGCGGGTAGCTGCCCCAGGGACATGAAAGCGATCGACCAGGCGCTGGCGGCCGCAACCTCGATCAGCGATGCCGATCTGGCGCGCGTCAAGGCGCTGCGCGCCTCGGGCGAAAGCAAGCATAAATCCGGGCAGCATTCGGAGTCGGTTTCCGATTTACACGAGGCGATGAAAATACTGGGTATATAATAATTTCGATTATTACTGCACCAGGTCATCCCGGTGAACCGATTCGAAACCATGCTTGTCGAGGAAATTCCGGCGCTGAGACGTTACGCCCGCGTGTTATGCGGCAACGTTACCGAGGCGGATGACCTGGTGCAGGAGTCGCTCCTGCGCGCGGTCAGCCGGCGCAGACTGTGGATTAGCCACAGGGGAATGCGCCCGTGGTTGTTCACCATTTTGCACAACCTGTTTGTCAGCGCGGTGCGCCGCGGCGCCAGGTCGCCGATGGCGGATATGCCGAAGCAAATCGAGGAAACGGCCGTGTCCGACGAAGATCCTGCTGAACTCTGCACGCTGTCCGACTTCGAGAACGCCCTGCACCGACTGACGCCGGAGCAACGTGAAGTGCTGGTGCTGGTGGGCTTGGAGCAGATGTCGTACAAACAGGTTGGCAAAATTATCGGGGTGCCGGTGGGTACCGTCATGTCGCGTTTATCACGGGCGCGCTCATACTTGAAAAACAGCCTCGAAGGCGAAATCAACGTGACCAGGTTCGAGCGAGTGAAATGAAGAGCAGTATGCAGAATTTAACCGATACCGATTTACACCGATTTGTCGACGGCGAACTGAACGACGCCGATGCCCGCGCGGTCGCCGATCTCGTTGCCGCCGACGAAAGGCTGAAACGAAAAGTAGAGGAGTTTCGCGAGATCAATCGCAGGTTGGGACAGATATACGCCGAGCAGCAACCGGTTCCGGCCCGCCTGTTGATGGCCGTATCGGCCCGCGGCGGCTTCGTCTTCGAGCGAATTGCAGCCGCGTTTGCATGGCTTGTCATCGGCGGCGTGATCGGTTACCTGGCCCACGACCGCTATGGCGCAAACGAGTATGTACGCCCGGTGGTGGTCGAAGCCGCTTATGCGCACACGGTGTACGTTCCGGAAGTCAGGCACCCGGTCGAAGTCAACGCGGATCAAAAGGATCACCTGAACGCCTGGCTGTCGAAGCGATTGAATCGGCCCATCGCCGCACCGGATTTACGCGACGCCGGCTACGCGCTGATCGGTGGCAGATTGCTGCCCGATGGGCATCGGCCGGCGGCGCAGTTCATGTTCGAGGACGAGGCCGGCAGCAGGATAACGCTATACATCAGGCACGCGCTGGATACCCGCGAAACTTCTTTCAGGCACGCGGAAAACGACGATCTGGGTATTGTTTACTGGGTCGAT
>CALJQI010000286.1 GCA_937980285.1 uncultured Gammaproteobacteria bacterium
ATCGGCTGCCGTTACTGCATGATGGCCTGCCCTTACAAGGCACGCTCCTTCATTCACGAAACCCTGAAGGACCAACTCGCGGTCGCCCCGCGCGGCAAGGGTACGGTCGAATCCTGTACCCTGTGCGTACACCGCATCGACCGCGATGGCGCCGACGCCGTGCCGGCATGCGCCGAAGCGGTCAATCGCGGTGAACGCAAGGCGATCCTGTTCGGCGACCTGAACGATGCCAATAGCGAGATTTCCAGGCGCCTGCGGGAACTCGGCGGTACTCGTTTACGCGCCGATATGGGCCTCAATCCCGGCGTTCGTTACCAGGGTTTATAAAGATGCCAGCACCGATCAAATATGCAGAAATCAAAACCAGCAGTTCCGGCTACTGGGGCCTGCTGCTGGCGCTGACGCTGATTACGCTGATCGGAGTCGTCGGCGCCCACCACATGGAAGTCGAAGGTCATCACGTCAGCGGCATGAACAACCAGATTGTCTGGGGCCTGCCGCATGTTTTTGCGATATTCCTGATCGTCGCCGCTTCCGGCGCGCTCAACATCGCCTCGCTGGCCTCGGTGTTCGGTAAACAGGCCTATAAACCGCTGGCGCGTTTTTCCGCGGTACTGTCGGTTACGCTACTGGTCGGCGGCCTTGCCATCCTGCTGCTCGATCTCGGGCGCCCGGATCGCCTGATCGTGGCCATGACTTACTATAATTTCAAATCGATTTTCGCCTGGAACATTATCCTTTACAGCGGTTTCGTCGTTATCGTGCTCGCCTACCTGTGGCTGATGATGGAGCGACGCATGCAGCGCTGGAGCAAGCCGGCCGGCCTGCTCGCATTTGTCTGGCGCCTGATACTGACCACCGGTACCGGTTCGATTTTCGGTTTCCTGGTGGCGCGCGAAGCTTACGACACCGCCGTGCTGGCGCCGATGTTTGTCATCATGTCATTTGCGTTCGGACTGGCGATTATGATCCTGCTGCTGATATTGAGCTTTGGCCTGGACCGCCGCGAACTGGACATGTCTCACCTGCTGCGATTGCGGAAATTGTTAGGCATTTTCACCGCCAGCGTGTTTTACTTTGTCGTTGTATATCACCTGACCAAGCTATATGGCACGCAAAACCACGGATTCGAGTCGTTCATCCTGATGGATGGCGGCGTTTACAGCTTCATGTTCTGGTTCCTCCAGATCGGGCTTGGCAACCTGCTGCCGCTTGCGCTGATCTACGCGCCGCAACTGCAAAACTCGAGCAAGTCGCTGATACTGGCCTGTTTACTGGTCATTGCCGGCGCCTTTGCCCAGCTCTACATCATTATCATCGGCGGCCAGGCATATCCGTTGAATATCTTTCCGGGTTACATCGTAGAGAGCAGCTTTTACGACGGCGTCGTCAACAGCTACACGCCAAGTTCATGGGAATTCATGCTCGGCTGCGGCGGCTTTACCGCCGCCCTGCTGATGGCCCTGCTCGCGCTGCGCGTACTGCCGGTAATGCCGGCAACGTTAAGCGCCGAGGCGAACTAGCCCATGTCCTCGCTGTTCCTCTCCGCAGCGCACAAATCCTCCGGTAAAACCACGCTCAGCATCGGCCTGTGCGCGGCCCTGAAAAACCGCGGCCTGGCGGTACAGCCGTTTAAAAAAGGGCCCGATTACATTGACCCTGTCTGGCTCGGCATGGCCGCCGGCAAACCCTGCTACAACCTCGACTTTTTTGTCGCCGGCAGGCAGGAAACCATCGACGATTACTGCCATCGCGGCCGCGACGCCGACATCTGCCTGATCGAAGGTAACAAGGGACTCTACGACGGCCTCGATCTCGACGGCAGCAACAGCAACGCCGCGCTCGCCAAGGCGATCAAAAGCCCGGTTATCCTGGTCATAGACGTACGCGGTACGATGCGCGGCATTGCCCCGCTGCTGATCGGCTACCAGGTGTTCGACGAAGAGGTCAACATTGCCGGTGTTATCGCCAACATGACCGGCGGCAAGCGGCACGAGGCAAAACTGCGCGCCGCGGTCGAGGAGTATACCGATATCCCCTTTCTCGGAGCCCTCGAACACACCGATTCGATCGGTTTGAGCGAACGCCACCTGGGCCTGATTCCGGGGAACGAAGATCCCCACTCGGAACAGAAAATTGCCGCCATCGCGGCCGCGGTGTCCGACAGCGTCGACCTCGACCGCTTGATCGAACTGTCGCGCCAGGCCGGCCGGGTCGAGCCCGCCTCGCTGCCGCTGCAGCACAAGGCGAAATTCAAAGGCCTGCGAATCGGCATCGCCCGCGACCGCGCCTTCGGTTTTTATTATCCCGGCGACCTCGAAGCCTTCGAGCAGGCGGGCGCGCAACTGGTTCCGATCGACAGCATTCGCGACAGGGCCCTTCCCGATCTGGACGGGTTGTTCATCGGCGGCGGTTTCCCGGAACGCCATGCGGCCGAGCTGTCCGCCAATGTAAGCCTGCGCGAGTCGATCCGGCAGGCTATCGACAATGGCTTACCCGCCTACGCCGAATGCGGCGGAATGATGTACCTGTCGAAGAGCCTGAGCTGGAACGGCGAAAACCACGCCATGGTCGGAGCGCTGCCTGCCAGCAGCAGCATGCACGAGAAACCGCAGGGCCGCGGCTACGTCAAACTGGCGGAAGACGCCGAACTACATCCCTGGATGTCGCCCACGCAGGACGCAAGAACGCTAAACGCGCACGAGTTTCATTATTCGTCGCTGGACGGCCTGCCGCGGGACAGTCAATTCGCCTACCAGGTCCGCAGAGGCAGCGGCATTCAACAGCTTCAGGACGGACTGGTTTATCGCAATCTGCTGGCGTCATATAGCCATCAGCGTAACACCCAGTCCAATCCCTGGGTCAAGCGCTTCCTCGGTTTTGTCAAACGCAACAAGCCTGTCACCGCGACCGATGTCGCCAGCGCCCTGTAAATATCGCGATGATTAGCGTAACTACCGCCGCCCTCGAACAAATCAAGCGTTCCGCCGCCGAGGGTGAAATGGGTTCGCTGCCCTTGCGTATCGCGATCAAGGAACAGGACGACGGCAGTTTTCACTACGCCATGGGATTCGACGAACAGCGCTTGCCGGGAGACAGTTTCTTCAATTTCGACGGCGTCGACCTGGTGGTATCCGAAACCAGCAAGGATCTGGCCGACGGCATGACCATCGATTTCGTCGAACTCGAGGCCGGCAAGCCGGAGTTCATCTTCCTCAATCCCAACGATCCAACCTATGTTCCGCCGCGCAAGTAATCATCAAACCGGGCTTCGCTTGAATCGCTAAAGCGGTATACTGACGCGGACCACAGCAATGAAACCGTCATGTTCGATCGATTCCCGCGTCATGCCTGAACAAGACCCTCGCCTGCAACGCAAGACCAACCTGTTTAACGCCTGGTTTGTCAGGCTGGACAAGGAAAAGCGTAATCTGCTGTCGAGCGGCAGGTTCCGGCTGTTATTGTTGTCGCTCGCGATCCTGACGCTGTTACTGCTCAACCTGTTGGGCGTAATTGACCCGCAAAGCCGGATTTCCATCAGCCTGCAAAAGCACGTGGTGTGGATGCACGCGCTGGAAATCGGGCTGATGCTGCTGCTGTTCTGGCAAATCTGGCGCGAACTGCTGCAACCGCTACTGCGCCTGTGCGACTGGGCTGACCTGATGCGCGGCGTTAATCTCGATGCCCGGGTCGAGCTGCCCAACGACAGCGATTTCTCGGAACTGGCGCGAGATATCAACATGCTCGGCAACATGATCAACAACCTGTCGCGCGACACCGAAATCCAGCTGCAAAAGCATACCGACCACATTACCCGCGAATCGAGATCATTGGCGATACTCTACGATGTCGCCTCCAGCATCAACGTGTCGCACGATCTCAACGAGCTGTTCGAGAAATCGCTCGAGTCCCTGTGCAACAATCTGAACGCCAGCGCCGGCATTATCCGCCAGTTCAAGGGTAAGAAAAAAAAGGACGTGGTGGCCTCGATCGGCGAGATCAACAACACCTTCCTCGCCAGCGCCGATCGCCTGCTGTCGATTCAATACCCCTTCGATGAAATCAGGCTCGACCAGATATACCGCGTCGACCGCCTCGATTACGCAACCGTCTTCGGTGACAGTGGCTCGGAGCGCAAGGATAAGCTGCTGGTATTATCGATTCTGTTGCAGTACCGGGAAGGCGTACTCGGCGCCATACACCTGTTTTTTCCCGGTGACACCGAGCTCGAGCTCGAAAGCTACAGTAGTCTGCTGATCAGCATCGGCCAGCATCTGGGCAGCGCGGTTGAAAAATTCCGCCTGCTGGAGGAAGAAAGCGAGCTGCTGGTCATGCAGGAACGCACTCGCATTTCGCACGAGTTACACGATTCGCTGGCGCAAACCATCGCCAGCCTGCGCATCCAGATTCGCGTCATCGATGAAACCTTTCACTCCGACGATGAAAAGGCCATCTGGCACCAGATGGAGCGCATCGAGTACACCATCGACCAGGCCAACAACCAGTTACGCGAACTGATCGCGCATTTTCGCGTACCGATGGATGAGCAGGGCCTGATCCCCTCGATCGAAGAAACCATTCGCCGCACCCAGGAAGACGCCAATATCCCGATCTATTTTCAGAACGAATGGCCGGAGCAGGAGTTTTCACCCGATGTCGAACTCAATGTACTGAGAATCGTGCAGGAATGCCTGGCCAATATCCGCAAGCATAGCCAGGCGGAGGTCGTGCGCCTGCTGCTGATATATCGCGACGGCTACAATGTCCTGATCATCGAGGATGACGGCATCGGTTTCGACGAATCGAGCATCGTTTCCGAGGGCGTGCGCCACCTTGGTCTAAATATACTGCGCGACCGCGCGAGGGAAATCGACGCCGATATCGAGATTGAAAGCGAACCCGGCGACGGTACCCGGATTCACCTCCAGTTCAAGCGGGAAGCCGACGACGCGCTGCTGCAATCGACCGCTTGAAGCCATGGCAAAACGGATTTCACTATCGCGCGCAGCACGCCTTGTCGGCGTCAAGCGCGGTACGCTGCAACAAAAGATTCGCGCCGGGGAGCTAACGACCTTCGAAGGCGAAATCATACTCGCCGACCTTTTGCAGGCCTACCCCGACGCGCAGTTCGAGGATTCGAGCATGCTCGAGCGCGTCGAGCAAATCATCGAGCAGGCCACCTTTATAAACCCGGATACCGCGGTTACGCGCAAACCTGATAACGTCGCCCTGACCTCACGCATCATGTCGCTTAGCGAGGAACTGTCGCGGCAGAAGCGACTGCTCGGGCGCTACCGGCGTTTTAGCGATCAACTGGCCGAGGAAATCGAACGATTGGCCGCCGAACCCGATGCGCTGCCGCAATTAAAGGCATGGCTGGATCAGGCGATGACAAAGATAAACGCCGAGGATGATACAATCGACCAATCCTTTGTAAATGAAACCTTTTTACGCGTCATGTCGGCACAGGCCACGGTAATCCCGAGCAATCACGAGTTTTTCATCGAGGGAGCCGAATCCATACTCGAAGCAGGCCTGCGCGGCGGTCTCGCACTCAACTACGGCTGCAGCAACGGCAACTGCGGACTGTGCAAGCTGCGCGTGGTATCGGGCGAGGTTCGCAAGACCAGGCATCACGATTACAGCCTGACCGAGGCCGAAAAGGGTCTTGGTTATATCCTCGGTTGCTGCAATACAGCGATCTCCGACGTCGTGCTGGAGGCCGACGAGGCGCGCGGTAGCAGCGATATTCCGAAGCAGAATATCCCGATTCGAATCAGGAAAATCGAGCGCCCGAACCGGCAGGTAATAATCGTCAGCACCCGCACGCCGCGCACCAGCCGCCTGCGTTTTCTCGCCGGCCAGCGCGCCACTTTGTCGATCGAACACGTCGGCAGCGGCTTTTACCCGATCGCGAGCTGTCCCTGCGACGACATGAACCTGCAGTTTCACATCGCCATCGACAGCCAGGATCCGATCGCCAGTTATCTCGACGAATCGGCCAGGGCCAACGAATTGTTAACCCTCGAGGGACCGGAGGGATCGTTCGTGCTCAATGAAAACTCCCCCAGGTCGCTGGTATTTATCGCCCAGGGCATCGGCTTCGCCTCGATCAAGGGCTTGATCGAACACGCGATGGCGCTGGACGTGGCGGAGAAGATTTACCTGTTCTGGATCGCCGACGGCGATGAACCCCAGTATCTCAACAACCTTTGCCGCGCCTGGAACGACGCACTCGATAATTTCGATTACCTAGCGCTCGAAAGCGAAGCCGGAGAACATCCCGCAGATGCTATCATGGCGCGACTGGGCTCGGACAAAGCGATAGATTTCGATTACTACCTCTGCGCTGACGACCAACTGCGGGGTAAACTGGAGCAGTTCGTCGTCAGCCATGAAATTCCGTCAAACCAGTTTCTATATGAGAATGTTTAGCTTCGAAGGATTACGACCATGAGTTTAAAAGTATTACTTATCGACGATCACATGCTGTTCCGGGAAGGTTTGATCAGCCTGCTGCAACGCCGCAACATCGAGGTACTGGCCGCGGTCGGCGACGGCAACGAGGGCATCAAGCTGGCGCAGGAGCTGAACCCGGATATCGTCCTGCTCGACAAGCGCATGCCGATCATCGACGGCATCAGCGTGCTCAAACATTTGAAAAAACTGGGATTGACGATGCCCATCGTCATGTTGACCACGAGTTCCAACGAACAGGACCTGCTGGACGCACTCAAGGCCGGCGCCAGCGGATACCTGCTGAAGGATATGGAGCCCGACGGGCTGGTATCCGCGCTGCGCGACATCAATGTCGGCAAGACCGTAGTCGCGCCGCCTTTGACCTCGGTGCTGGTGCGCTTCGTCAAGGGCGACATGACCGTATCGCAAAGCAAGGGCCCGTTCAGCGAGCTGACCCCGCGCGAAAGCGAAATCCTGGAATTGATGGCCGAGGGCCAGGGCAACAAGCTGATCGCACGCAACCTCGGGATCTCGGACGGCACGGTCAAGCTGCACGTGAAAGCGGTGCTGCGCAAGCTCGGTGTCCATTCGCGTGTCGAGGCCGCGGTCATGTACATCGAACACAATCACCGCGCCGCCGAACCGGTCGACGATTAAGGCCCGCCTCGTCGTCACCCGGACAGCGGGCGACGTTCGCCGCAGCCAGGGCTGTTTCGAGATAGATCACCTTTTTGGTGTGTATTCGTGTATCATTGCACACTCTATTCGGTACCTATCGGTCTGTGCCGCCATTTATACGGTAATCCCTCCCGATTCCCTGCTTAACACATGCAAATCCACCCTGACCGCTCATTCACACCAGTTGTGCCTGGTGGGTCGATTTGCGGAGAAAAATCATTAATGTCATTTGAATCACTTGGTCTCAGAACCGAGCTAATCCGCGCCGTATCCGACAAGGGATACGACTCACCGACGCCGATACAAAAACAGGCGATCCCGTTAATTCTCGAGGGCCGGGACATGATGGGCAGCGCCCAGACCGGAACCGGAAAAACTGCCGGCTTCACGCTACCGATACTGCAGCGGCTGTGCGCCACCCCCTGGCAAAAACAGAGCCGCCGCCCTATCCGCGCACTGGTCGTCACCCCTACCCGGGAACTGGCGGCCCAGGTGAGCGAAAGCATCGAGGCTTACGGCAAATGGCTACCGCTGAAATCGACCGTGGTCTTCGGCGGGGTCAGCATCAACCCGCAAAAACAGAAGCTCATACGCGGCGTCGATATCCTGGTCGCCACCCCGGGCCGACTGCTGGACCACGTCGGCCAACGCTCCGCCGACCTGTCGAAAGTCGAACTGCTGGTGCTGGACGAGGCCGACCGCATGCTCGACATGGGATTCATCCACGATATCCGCAAGCTGCTGGCGCTGTTGCCGAAGCACAAGCAGACATTGCTGTTTTCCGCCACCTTTTCCGACGAAATCAAGAAACTCGCCGACGGCCTGCTCAAATCGCCGGCGATGGTTGAAGTCGCCCGGCGCAATACCACGGTCGAGATTATCGACCAGGTCGTACACCCGGTAGAAAAAAGCCGCAAGCGCGAGTTGCTTTCGTTCCTGATCGGTTCCAACAACTGGCAACAGGTACTGGTTTTCGGCCGCACCAAGCACGGCGCCAACCGGCTGACGAAACAGTTGATTACCGATGGCATCGAAGCCGCCGCGATTCACGGCAACAAAAGCCAGGGCGCGCGCACCAAAGCGCTGGCCGATTTCAAATCCGGTAAACTGCAGGTTCTGGTCGCCACCGACATCGCCGCGCGCGGACTCGATATCGAGCAGTTGCCGCATGTGGTCAATTATGAACTGCCGAACGTCGCCGAGGATTACGTCCACCGTATCGGCCGTACCGGGCGCGCGGGCCGGGTGGGCCAGGCGATTTCGCTGGTCTGCGGCGAAGAACTGAAACAGTTGAAAGATATCGAGCGCCTGATCAGGCGTAAAATACCGCAACAGGCCATTGCCGGTTACGAAGCTGGTGAAGCGCTGGCGGCAGGGGCCTCGAAAACCGAAAGGCAGCCGCAGAAAAAGCGCCGTCGCCGGCGTGGCAATTCAAACCAGCGTCCAAACGCGCGAGCGAAATAAAGAAAGGTAATTAACGTGTCTGATGAAACTGAAAAACTGCTCGAGCGGCAATTTCATGTTACCAGTATCGAAAAAATCGACCCCCCGGCCGGAATAAGCGGGGAAAACTGGTACCAGTACACAATCGGCGAAGGCGATTCGGCGATTACCGGCAAGCGCGCGGGCAGCCTTAAATCGGTTAAGCTTCACGCCGAGGAATTCGCCGAAAATCTGAATCGCCGCGCCGCGCTGGGATACTCCGCTTACGCCGCGCGACGAACCCAGAAGTAAATCGGTTCAGCTCATCCCCGGGTTTCCGGATACGTTCTTGAGCTTTGGCGTATTCAGCTTG
>CALJQI010000287.1 GCA_937980285.1 uncultured Gammaproteobacteria bacterium
CAAATCGTCGATTCGTCGATCGCGCTGTTGCCCGCGATCGCGGGCATGATGCTGGGCCAGCGGATTCGGCGCAGGATTTCCGAGCCGCTGTTCAGAAAGATATTTTTCGCCTCGCTGCTGGCGCTCGGCGCCTATATCATCGCCTCGGCAACGGGTTTTTAACGCGCAAATACTAACAGCCCAGGGAGAGCGAGATGCAGATCGATCGCTGACGGGAAGATCAATCGTTTTTTCGCGAAGGCAAACGAAATCATCGAGGCATGCTACAAACGACAAACTGGCCAACAAAATTCTGCCGGTTATCCGTTTTTAATTTTTTTCACCGATTTTTCACAGCGGCTCTGTATAAATACCTGCATCGAAACAGAAACCGCCGTCAAAGGTGTAAATTATGAACATTCAGAGATCAAACCTGGTTGCCGCTTTACTGCTTGCCTTCATGCTGCTGGGATCCATGGCCGCATCCGCGGCCCCCCACCCGTTCGAGTTTCACGCCGACGCGCGCATGCAGCACGAACGCTTTGGCCCGATCGATCAGGCTTACGGTTACATGAACGTGATGACCGACGCTAACGGCAACGGTAGTATCACCGTCATGTTTTCCAACGGCAGCGGCCTCGACCTGGAACAGTTCAACGCGCGCGTGAAGTTTCTCGATACCGCCGGCGCAATCATCAAGGAAGAGTACTTCGACTGCTGGATGGACGCCGAGGGTTTGCGCGAAGCGATCGAATGCAAGGTGACAAAACCGGTATCCCTGTCCAGTTTCGAATCCGTCGAGGTCGATTTCTACCTGTCCGATATCGACGACAGCAACGCCACCGCGTTGGTTTATTAACCTCGGCCTTCAATGGCGGAGAATAAGGTCTGATCAAGGCCTGCCGGAGCGCCGCCATCGCGGCGCTTCTTTTTTGCCAATCCCGTGACCCGGTCGATAAACCTGCGCGATATCTCGCAAGCGGAAGACGCTCCCGGCGAGTAACCTTACGATTTGTGCTTTGATGTTTGCGCGATGCTTTTTTATCATGCGGGCCTCGCAATCAATGGACGACTACCATGCTCGAAGTAAACCAACCCGCACCAGAGTTCACCACGGTCGATCAGAATGGCGCCGATATCAGCCTCGCGCAGTTTCGCGGCGAAAAAAATGTCGTGCTTTATTTTTATCCCAAAGACGACACCCCCGGCTGCACCATCGAGGCCAATGAATTCACCGGGCTGATCGACCAGTTCGCCGCCGCCGACACCGTGGTCCTCGGTGTCAGCAAGGATAGTTGCGAAAAGCACCAGAAATTCATCGACAAGTACGGCCTCAAGGTCGAGCTGCTGGCCGACACCAGCGGCGAGTTGTGCGAAAGCTATGGCACCTGGGGCGAGCGCAAGTTCATGGGTAAAAAGTACATGGGCATCGGCCGCTCGACTTTCGTTATCGACAAGTCAGGGCAGCTGGTGCACGTCGACTACAAGGTCAAGGCCAAGGGCCACGCGCAGGCGATGCTGAAGCTGGTCCAGGGTTTGAGCTGAACGCGGCGCCAGTCCCGACGTATCACGAGCTGCCCCCGCTTGAAGTCATCCCGGCCCCTTTAGGCCCTGTGGGTCCGAGCCGGGATCTCGCAATGACGGCGCGATTCAAGATCCCCGCTTGCGCGGGGATGACAGCCGCGCGAGGGATGGCGTAAAAGCAGGAATACCGCACTTGTGGAATCCCCCCATATCGTTATAATCGCGCGCCTGATCCTGCCCTGTATTCCCCTATGAGCACGCAACGAGACAATCTGCGAAATATCGCAATCATCGCGCACGTCGACCACGGCAAAACCACGCTGGTGGACGAACTGCTGCGCCAGTCCGGCACGCTCGACAGCCGCGCCGAAGTCAGCGATCGGATGATGGACTCGAACGAGCTGGAAAAGGAACGCGGCATTACCATTCTGTCGAAGAACACCGCAATCAACTGGCAACAGCCGGGCGGCGGGCAGGAATATCGCATTAACATCGTCGACACGCCCGGACACGCCGATTTCGGTGGCGAGGTCGAGCGCATACTGTCGATGGTCGATTCGGTGCTGCTGCTGGTTGACGCGGTCGAAGGACCGATGCCGCAAACCCGTTTCGTCACGCAAAAAGCCTTCGCCATGGGATTCACTCCTATCGTCGTGATCAACAAGATCGATCGCAATGGCGCAAGACCGGACTGGGTCATCGACCAGGTGTTCGAACTGTTCGACCGCCTCGGCGCCACCGACGAGCAGCTCGACTTTCCGATAATCTACGCTTCCGCGCTGAATGGCTACGCCAGCAACAACGACCAGGATCGCAGCGGCGACATGGTCCCGCTGTTCGAAGCCATCATCGAATACGTCAACCCGCCGCGGGTTGAAATCGACGGACCGTTTCAAATGCAGGTATCGAGCCTCGATTACGACAGCTACAAGGGCGTGCTCGGCATCGGCCGCATCACCCGCGGCCAGGTAAGCCGCAACACCGCGATCAAGATCGTCGGCGCCGACGGTAAAATCCGTGACGGACGCATGATGCAGCTGTTCGGCTTCGATGGGCTGCAGCGGATTGAAGTGGAAACCGCCCATGCCGGCGACATCATCGTGTTTTCCGGTATCGACCAGATATTTATTTCCGATACGCTATGCGACCGCAATCAGGTCGAGGCGCTGCCGCCGTTGACGGTCGACGAACCCACCGTCAGCATGACTTTCAGCGTCAATAGCTCGCCTTTCTGCGGTCAGGACGGCAAGTTTCTGACCTCGCGCCAGATCGACGAACGCCTGCGCCGCGAATGCCTGCATAACGTCGCGCTGCGCGTCGAGCAACTCGCCGACGCCGACAAGTTTCGCGTCAGCGGACGCGGCGAGTTACACCTTGGCATCCTCATCGAAAACATGCGCCGCGAGGGCTTCGAGCTATCGGTATCGCGCCCCGAGGTCATCATTCGCGAACTCGACGGCCAGGCCTGCGAGCCCTACGAGCAGTTGACCATCGACGTCGAAGAGCAAAACCAGGGCGCGATCATGGAAGCGCTCGGCAAACGCAAGGCCGAGCTCAAGGACATGCTGCCCGACGGCAGCGGACGGGTGCGTATCGACTACGTTATCCCGTCACGCGGCCTGATCGGCTTCCAGGCAGAGTTCATGACGCTGAGCTCGGGCAGCGGCCTGATTTACCACGTTTTCGACCACTACGGCCCCAAGATCGAGGGCGCCATCGGTCAGCGCCAGAACGGCGTTTTGATTTCGACCGCCACCGGCAAGGCGCTGGCCTACGCGCTATTCAACCTGCAGGAGCGAGGCCGTCTGATGATTGGCCACGCGGAACCGGTTTACGAGGGCATGGTAGTCGGCATTCACAGCCGCGCCAACGACCTGGTTGTCAATCCGCTCAAGGCCAAGCAGCTGACCAATATCCGCGCCGCCGGCACCGACGAAAACCTTATCCTGACCAAGCCGATCAAGATGACGCTGGAGCAGGCGCTGGAATTTATCGATGACGACGAACTGGTCGAAGTCACGCCGAAGAGTATCCGCATCCGTAAAAAATTCCTGCTCGAGCACGAGCGCAAGCGCGCATCGCGCAGCAGCGCCGCCTGAAGTCAT
>CALJQI010000288.1 GCA_937980285.1 uncultured Gammaproteobacteria bacterium
TTTCCGCGCCGACCCGCACAAATACATCTTGACCTGACTCCGGTCATCGATTAAATTCCTGACTAATTTAGTCAGGAATTAAGAGATTCTCATGCGATTGTCTACCAAGGGCCGTTATGCCGTGACCGCGATGATGGATATAGCGTTACATCAAAGAGTAGGGCCGGTTACCCTGGCCGATATCTCGCAGTGCCAGGGAATTTCGTTGTCCTATCTCGAGCAACTGTTCGCCAAGCTGCGTAAAGGCGGCCTGGTAGAGGGCGTGCGCGGGCCAGGTGGCGGCTATCGGCTGGCGCGTCCCGCCAACCAGATATCGGTTGCCGACATTATCCAGTCGGTCGATGAAAAGCTCGATATGACGAAATGCGGCGGGCGCGGCAATTGTTCGCAAGGCGAGAAGTGCCTGACCCATCAGCTGTGGTTCGAGCTTTCCTGCAACCTGTACCGGTTTTTGAGCGAGATCAAGCTTGATCAATACGTGAATCGCCCCGATATTAACGAATTAGTAAAAAAGCAGGACATCCAGTACGGCCGATTCCTCAATCGTCCGCAAGCGATTGCCTGAACGGAGAATATAGAAGTGAGTGACATCAAACTACCGATTTACCTCGATTACAGCGCGACCACGCCGATCGACCAGCGCGTTGCCGACAAGATGCTGCAGTACCTGACCATCGATGGCGAGTTTGGTAATCCCGCTTCGCGCAGCCACGCCTTCGGCTGGAGCGCAGAGGCCGCGGTGGACGAAGCGCGCCAGAACGTCGCCGACCTGCTGAATTGCGATCCGCGGGAAATCGTCTGGACCAGCGGCGCGACCGAGTCCGATAACCTCGCGATCAAGGGCGCTGCGCACTTCTATCGCAAGAAAGGCAATCACATCATTACCCTGAAAACCGAGCACAAGGCGGTGCTGGATACCTGTCGCCAGCTGGAGCGCGAGGGTTTCGAGGTCACCTATATGGACCCCGAGGAAAACGGCCTGCTCGACCTGGATAAATTGAAGGCGGCGATAACCGATCAAACCATCCTGATTTCGATCATGCACGTCAACAATGAAATCGGCGTGATCCAGGATATCGAGGCGATCGGCGAAATAGCGCGCGAGCGCAAGATCATTTTCCACGTCGATGCGGCGCAATCTCCTGGCAAGGTTGAAATCGACCTGCAAAAACTCAAGGTCGACCTGATGTCGCTTTGCGCGCATAAAATCTATGGCCCCAAGGGCATTGGCGCGCTTTACGTGCGGCGCAAGCCGCGGGTGCGCATCGAAGCGCAAATGCACGGCGGCGGGCACGAGCGCGGTATGCGCTCTGGCACGCTGGCGACCCACCAGATCGTGGGTATGGGCGAGGCGTTTCGTCTCGCCAGGGAAGAAATGGCAACCGAAAACGATCGCATTCGAATGCTGCGCGACCGCCTTTACGAGGGCTTGAACGACATGGAGGAAGTCTATGTCAACGGTGATCTCGATCACCGGATCGCCGGCAACCTGAATATCAGCTTCAACTTTGTCGAGGGCGAATCGCTGATCATGGCGCTGCGCGACCTGGCGGTATCTTCAGGCTCTGCCTGTACCTCGGCCAGCCTCGAGCCATCCTATGTTTTGCGTGCGCTGGGGCGCAACGACGAACTCGCGCACAGTTCGATCCGCTTTACCATCGGGCGTTTCACCACCATCGAGGAAATCGACTATACGGTCGAACTGGTGCGCGCCGCGGTTGAAAAATTACGCGATCTGTCGCCGCTTTGGGATATGTACAAAGACGGCGTCGATCTAAATTCTGTTGAATGGGTGGCGCACTAGGCGCTGCATTAAAGGTGTAACAAATGGCTTATAGTGAAAAAGTACTGGATCATTACGAAAATCCGCGCAACGTCGGCGTCATCGAAGACGATCAATCGGTCGGCACCGGCATGGTCGGCGCACCTGCCTGCGGCGATGTCATGCGGCTGCAGATCAAGGTTGGCGACGACGGCATTATCGAGGACGCCAAGTTCAAGACTTACGGCTGCGGTTCGGCGATTGCGTCGAGTTCGCTGGTGACCGAGTGGGTCAAGGGCAAGAGTCTCGACGAAGCGGCTGAAATCAAGAATACCCACATTGCCGAGGAACTGGCCTTGCCGCCGGTCAAGATTCACTGCTCGGTGCTGGCCGAGGACGCGATCGCGGCGGCTATCGATAACTACCGTGAAAAGAACCAGTAAGCTCGCCGAAGCTTAGAAAAAGCCCGCGCCTGCGGGCTTTTTTTATCCCCCATTGTGAAGATTCAGTAATTCCTCGCGACAGCATATAATCCGCGCGGGACACTGGACTGGATTAACATGAACTTTCTGCCTGTTTTCTACAATATCGACGCCAAACCGTGCCTCGTGGTCGGTGGTGGCGCGATCGCCGCTCGTAAAGCCGAACTGTTGGTCAGGGCCGGCGGCAGGGTACTCGTGGTCGCGGCCGAGGTCGGCGATCGCGTACGCGAGATGGCGCATGACGAAAAGCTTGTTTTCGAACAACGCGAATTCCTCGAGTCCGACCTCGACGACGCGGTTTGTGTCATCGCCGCTACCGACAACGAATCGGTGAATGCCGAGATATCCCGCCTGTCGCAGGCGCGCAATATACCGGTAAACGTAGTCGACAGTCCCGAACTGTGCAGCTTTATCATGCCGGCGATGATCGACCGCGACCCGGTGCAAATCGCGATCTCGACCGGCGGCGTATCGCCGGTGCTGGCGCGCATGCTGCGCTCCAAGCTGGAAAGCTGTATCCCCGGCGCTTACGGCGAGCTGGCCCGGCTGGCCGACGAGTTTCGCGAACCGGTCAAGCAGAACCTGCCGGACGTCGATTCACGGCGCCGCTTCTGGGAAACCATTCTCGACGGCCAGGTCGCCGAGCTGGTGTTCGCCGGCCGTATCGCCGACGCGCGCGAACAACTGCGGCAGGCGCTGGAAACCTTCGATACCGACGCCGTCAAGGGCGAGGTTTACCTGGTCGGCGCCGGGCCGGGCGATCCCGACCTGATTACATTCAAGGCCCTGCGCCTGATGCAGCAGGCCGACGTGGTGGTTTACGACCGCCTGGTGTCGCAGCCTATCCTCGACATGGTGCGCCGCGACGCAGAAAAGATATATGCCGGCAAGGCAAGTTCGAATCACGCCATACCGCAGGAAAGTATTAATCAACTGCTGGTGCGGCTGGCGCAGGAGGGTAAGCGCGTGCTGCGGCTAAAGGGCGGCGATCCTTTCATATTCGGACGCGGCGGCGAGGAGATCGCCGAGTTGATCGACGAAAACATCGAATTCCAGGTAGTGCCGGGGATTACCGCGGCATCGGGTTGCGCCAGTTACGCTGGCATACCGTTGACCCATCGCGATCATTCGCAGGCCTGCATCTTCGTGACCGGTCATCGGCGCAACGGCGAGGAGGGCCTTAACTGGGAAATGCTCAGCCACGCCAATCAAACAGTCGTGTTTTATATGGGCCTGGAGAATGTCGAACGCATCTGCACTGCGCTCAAGGCCCATGGGCGTGCCGCCGATACTCCTGCGGCGCTGGTGGAGAAGGGCACTACCGCGGAACAGCGCGTGTTTGTCGGCGACCTGGATTCACTACCGAACCTTATCGGCGAGCACGACGTAAGAGCGCCGACCCTGATACTGGTGGGCGAAGTAGTCGCACTGCACAAAAAGCTCGGCTGGTACAAACCAGGCGAAGAAATAAAATAGGGCCGGCGACCGTGGCATACCGATTCGGCTCCAGCCTGGCGGCGCTCGGCTTTTTACGCCTGGGCCTGTTTACCCTGGTAATACTGGACCTGCTGCTGCCTGGCGCATACCTGCTTGCCGGCCTGCTTGTAGGAGAGTCTGCCGAGCCGTCTGCCTGGACGGTGATTCCAACGCTGATCGCTCCGGTGATGGCGCCCATACTGCTGGTTGTCATCCTGTTCGACTACACCATGTCTCGCATACGCGCGGCCGACGAGCAGGGGGATGCCCGCAATCACTTTCTCGATATAGGCCGTCTCGACCTGATGTTCATCGGTTTATTGCTGCTTTACTGGGTGCCTTTCTTCCTGACGCTTTGAGCGGCCGAGGGCCTGCAGGACGAACCTTGACAGTAGAGTTGAGGCTATCCATGCCTTTTATCTAACTATTGTGAGCGCCAGCTTTAACGATCGCAGGCGTTTGTAACTTGTGGTCAGGAATACATCTCGGTCAAATTTAGATATTCGTGCAAGCAATATACTTTCACTAATATTTAGGTGAGATACAGGGGAGGGCGGTAATTAATCTGACTTTGATTTTATTTCCCGAAAAGAGACGTTCGGTTTTACCCGACAGACTTCATATTCCCGCCAGATTCGGACACTCAGCAAACAAATTATGATCGCAAATACGGGCTATTCAAATAGATGGCGCGCCTTGAGTGATTCGAGTTCCCGTCCGTTCGGCTCGTAGCTCTAATGATAAAATAGTAAATTTTTCTAAAACAATAAACTGCGGTCTCGACCAATCTCGAAATGTAGCATTAAGCAGTGCAAATAAGCCTTATTTGGTAAGCTGGAACAATACCTGTTCAATTCCCCAGGATATTCCTCGTGTCCTTTTTGGCTAGTTTTGCCGCTTTTTTCTCTTT
>CALJQI010000289.1 GCA_937980285.1 uncultured Gammaproteobacteria bacterium
CCTGGGGAAACCTGTGGGCGCGCGACAGCCTGCCGCTGCGCGAGCGTTCGATGCTGACCATCGCGCTGCTGGCCGCGGGCGGTAATTTCGACGAAATCCCGATGCACATCCGCGCCACCGCCAACACCGGCGCGAGCGCCGATGACGTCATCGAGGCGCTGCTGCATGTCGCCATTTATAGCGGCGTGCCCAAAGCCAACCGCGCGATTAAGATCGCCCGCCAAACTTACCGCGAAATGGGGGTGGAGCTGTAATGGCAGACGATAAACCGCACGGCGGTTATATCCAGCGAGATCGCGACCGGCATCCGCCGGCTTGTCATCCCGGCTACAAGACCAGCGTCACGCGCTCGCCGCAAAAGGCGTTACTGTCTTTCCCCAGCTCGCTGTCTGAGGAGAGCGGGCCGGTTTTCAGCCCGTCCATCATCGGGCCGCGCGACAATGACCTGTTGCATAACTTTGCCGCCGACGGCGAAAGCGCCATAGGTCCGCGAATCCTGGTCTATGGCCAGCTGCGCGAACAGTCGGGCAGGGGCCTGCCCGATACGCTAATCGAAGTCTGGCAGGCGAATGCCGGCGGCCGTTATCGCCATCAGAAGGAAACCTACCTGGCGCCGCTGGATCCGAATTTCGGCGGCTGCGGCCGCTGCATGACCGACGCGCGCGGCTACTACGAATTTCGCAGCGTCATGCCCGGGCCCTATCCCTGGCCCAACGGCGTCAACGACTGGCGCCCGTCGCATATCCATTTTTCACTGTTCGGCCAGGCTTTCGCGCAGCGCCTGATTACGCAAATGTATTTCGAGGGTGACCCGTTGATCTGGAAATGCCCGATCGTCAACACCATTCCGAGCCGGCAGGCGGTCGAGGACCTGATCGCGCCGCTCGACCTGAATGCCACCATTCCGATGGATACGCTGGCCTATCGCTTCGATATCACGCTGCGCGGCCGGCGCCAGACTTATTTCGAAAACCGGCCAGAGGGAATGTAATGGCGCAGACACTCGATTACCTCAACGAATCGCCGTCGCAGACCGCGGGTCCCTACGTGCATATCGGCTGCACGCCGAATTTCAGCGGTATCGGCGGCGTCTACGCCGAGGATCCCGGCAGCCGCATGGTGAACGACAAGACCCTGGGCGAACGCATTACCATCCGCGGCCGCGTGTTCGACGGCGTGGGCGCGCCGCTGAAGGACGCGCTGGTCGAAATCTGGCAGGCGGACGCGGCCGGATTGTACAATTCGCCGCGGGAAAGCCGTGGCCAGGCCGACCCGAACTTCAGCGGCTGGGGGCGCAGTCCGGGCGACATGGAAAGCGGCGAGTTCGTTTTCGAGACCATCAAGCCGGGCGCGGTTCCGTGGCCGGACGGGCGCATGCAGGCGCCGCATATCAGCTTCTGGATCGTCGCCCGCGGTATCAATCTCGGCCTGCACACGCGCCTCTATTTCGACGACGAAAAAGAGGCCAACGCCAGCGACCCGATTCTGGCGCGCATCGAGCATCGCCAGCGCGTCGAAACCCTGATTGCCAAATCCGAATCCAGCGCGAGTTATCGATTCGACATCCACCTGCAGGGATCGGCCGAAACGATCTTTTTCGATATCTAGCGCCGATGAGTGCCGCCTGTTCCAGCGATCTTATGTCAGCCAGTCCCCGCGCCCGGCTGCTGGCGAGGATCTGATCGATGGCGCTGTCACCCTTCGATTCCACGCTCTATCGTGAACTGCTCTACGACGCCGAGGTCGGCGACCATTTCAGCGACCGCGCGGAGCTGCAAAGCATGCTGCAGGTCGAGGCGGCGCTGGCAAAAGTGCAGGGCGAGCTGGGCCTGATTCCCGCCGACAGCGCGGCCGCGATTCAACAGGCCTTGCGCTCGATGACGATCGATCCCGCCGAGCTGGCGCCCGCGACGGGGCGGGCCGGCGTACCGGTGCCGGCCCTGGTGGAGGCTATGCGCGAGGCGATGCAGGCGCCCGCGCATGCTCAGTACCTGCACTGGGGCGCGACCTCGCAGGACATCATGGATACCGGGCTGGTGCTGCGGCTGCGCGGCTTATGCCAGATACTGCAGTCACGCCTGACGCGCCTGCTGCGGTTGCTGGCGCGGCAGGCCGAGGCTCATGCCGAATTGCCGATGGCGGCGCGCACCCGTGCGCAGATAGCGACACCGACCAGCTTCGGCGCGCTGATCGCGGCCTGGGGCGCGCCGTTGCTGTCGCAGCAGGAAGCGCTGGCGCAACTCGGGCCTCGACTGTTGCGAGTCAGCCTGGCCGGCGCCGCGGGTAATTCGACCGCTCTCGGCGAGCGCGCCGGCGAGTTGCGCGCGGCGCTGGCGGCCGAACTCGGCATCGGCGACAGCCAGTTCCCCTGGCATAGCGATCGCACGGCGCTGTCCGAATTCACTTCCCTGTGCAGCCGTATCGGCGGCTGTCTCGGTCGCATCGGCGAAGATTATATTTACGCCACACGCCCGGAGGTAAATGAGATCGAGCTATCGGGCGGCGGCGGTTCATCGACCATGCCGCAAAAGAACAACCCGGTGGGCGCCGAGATGCTGGTCAGCCTGTTCCACCTCGGCGCCGCGATGGATGGCCTGATGCGGCAGGCGGTGGTGCATCGCCAGCAGCGCGATGGCGTCGCCTGGTCGCTGGAATGGCACGCATTGCCGCAGGTTTGC
>CALJQI010000290.1 GCA_937980285.1 uncultured Gammaproteobacteria bacterium
AGCGCGACCACCGCCAGAAACTCGATGATTTCGTTGAGCGCGCCGATGCTCGAAGCCGCAAGAATCGTCACCACGCAGACAACGGCGCCGCTGGCGTCTTTGCTCGCTATTTTCTGCACCACGCTCCACATCAGGATCGACATCACCAGGTAGCAAAAGAAATGAACGAACTGGTCATACTTGAGGATGTTATACGGTTCGCCAACGATATTGATCAGCACCAGGTCGTAAAACCGTACCCCCTGGTAAGACGCAAGGCCGCCGCAAATATGCAGGATCAGCCAGACGTTGAACAGCCACAGGCCGGCCTGGCTGAAGCCGAAATAGCGGCCCGTGCGGTAAAGAATAAACGCCAGAATCGCCACCGTAATGGCGTAAAGCAAAAATTCGTAGTTCTGCAAAACGATGGTCAGCAGGGTTAACAGGCCTGCCAGCAGGAAGCTGACGTAGTAGGGGAGTCTGGTATTCATGCTGCTGTCTTGGGGTCGTATTGTAAATGCGATTTTCGAATCCGGTTCAATCGGTTCGACGGAATGCATATGCATCATATGAATCATACGGCTCGCTGTCGACAGAAATACGGCCCCGCCGATTGGTCGATAGCGGATCGCCCGATAGCGAGCAAGTAGACGAACTGTCTTGGTAAAAATGCCAACTGCGTCAAATTTTTCAGCTGAAGCCGCGCGTAGGATGGTCGGACTATGCCGAAATGTACCACCTAGGCCTTCGATGCCGCAGAGAGCCCGTACGAAAGGATTCGTGGTCGCGCAGCCGCACGCGATAGACCCTGATCAATCGGCAATTCCTGCGCTGGAGCGGCTGCCAGACGATGTCGAGCCGGGGGCCGAACTGCCTTTGGATCGACGTCAGGAGGAAAATCGCCGCAACGGAGGTTTCAGGGCCTTCCTGTATGGCAATTTTCGTCCCCGTCGCCGATCGAGCAGGCGCTCGGCCGATCAGCATCATTACTTGTTCGACTGGCACGAGCCCCGCATTTTGTATCTCGCGCTGGGTGTATTGCTGCTCAGCTGCACTGATGCGCTGTTTACGCTGAATTTGTTGACCATTGGCGCCTCCGAGGCAAATGTCTTTATGGCGTCGATGCTGGAGCGCGGCGTCGACAGTTTTCTGGCCGTCAAAATTGGCATCACATCGATTTCCCTGGTGGTGCTTGTGGCCGCGGCGCGGCGTAAATTTTTTGGATCGTATAACGTGGAGCACCTGATGCGGGCCTTTTGTGCCGCATATGTCCTGGTAATCGTCTACGAGATCTACCTGTTCGCCTTTGTCTTCGAGTTGAACCTTTTTTAAGACGACGGATTTTCCCGCGCCAGTCTCCTGTCGGTCAACGATCGATGCAAGATTGACGCTCTGCCGACTGTCCGCCGTTTTCCGAAATGCCTGGAATCCGTGTATAGTGGATCGAAAAACAATAACAGCTGCGGGTAATCCTGCGCCCTGCCGTACGCTGGCGGTGATTCGTACACGCGATTGATAATATCGAGAGCTTAAACAACCAACCGCGGAAAATGAGACGGCAGGGAATCCTTCGATAAATCCAGGAGGCAAGATAGTGGACGATCCTGATAACCGCTTCCCCAGTTCATCGGTTAGCATTTCCATGCTGATTTCAGAGTCGGTTTACAGGCTGGTCGTCGCTGTCGAACGCGCTTATCGCTGGTTTATGAAAGCCGTATTCCGTCCCGCTCGGCTGTTGCTGTGGTGCCTGATCTGGTGAAAACCGGCGGCGGAATTTACGGATCCAGCGGTTGTTAAAACCGCGGGCCGATCCGGGTTTCAGAACGGGCAAGACCTTCAGAAGGGCAGCGGCAGTTTGCTGGTGCGACCGCCATCGATGACGATCACCTGCCCGGTGACGAAGGTGGAATCTTCGCCGGCGAGGAATACGGCGAGCTTGCCCACGTCGTCCGCCTCGCCGATACGTCCCGCGGGATGCATTTTGTACAGGCCTTCCCAGGCCGCGTCGGGGTCTTTTTGCGCGTTTATATATTTGTCGCTTAAATCCGACCTGATCCAGCCCGGTGCGATTGCGTTGACGCGGATGCCGTCCTTGCCGAGGTCGACCGCCATGGCCTTGCTGAGAGCGTGCACGCCGCCCTTGCTGGCGCAATAGGCGGCATGCTCGGGATTCGCCGCCAGGCCTTCGATCGAACCGATATGGATAATGCTGCCGCCGCCGTTTGCTCGCATTAGCGGCAGCAAGGCCTTGCTGAGGAACAGCGGCGCGGTCAGGTTGACCGCGAGCATGCGGTTCCAGTCCTCTAATTGCATCTCGTCGAGGCTTTGCTCGAACATGAAACCGGCATTATTTACCAGGATATCGATGCCGCCGAACAACCGTTGCGCGGCCGCGGCGATGGCGCTGTAACTGTCTGTTTGCGCGAGGTCTGCCTCGATCCAGATGGCATCGTCGAGTTCACCGGGTAACGGGCTGCGCTGCGCCACCAGGACTTGCGCGCCGGCTGCAAGCATGGCTCGGCTGATACCGAGGCCGATGCCCTGGCCGCCGCCGGTGACGACGGCTGTCTTACCGGCAAGGCTGCCCACGGTTAACCGTAAACCGGTTTGGCGCCGCTGACCTCGACGGTTTCGCCGCAGACGTAGCGCGCGTCGTGAGAAGCAAGGAAGGCGATGACGTCGGCGATCTCCGCGGGTTCCGCGACGTGCCCCAGCGGCACGGTTTTACCGAGCTCTTCGATCGCGTTGGCCGGATCGATGCCACGCGCGATGAAGCCGCTGCGCAACATCGGGGTATTGACCTCGTTGGGGCAGACCGCGTTGACACGAATGCCGTCGGGGGCGTGATCGCGTCCCATGCAACGGGTAAAGGCCGCCAGCGCCGCCTTGCTGGTGCAGTAGGCGACGTGATCCGGCCCGGGATAAATGCCCCAGGTCGACGAAGTGTTGACGATGGCTCCGCCGCCGGCGTTCCGCATGTGCGGAATCGCCGCGCGGCACAGGAAAAATGCCGCGTTCAGGTTGACGTCGAGGGCACTGAACCACATGTCGTCGGTGGTATCGAGAATGTTGCCGCGCGGGATGATGCCGGCGTTATTGATCAGGATATCGACGCTGCCGTAGGTTAGCACCGCCTCGGCGATCAGTGCCGCGCAATAGTTTTTCTGGCGCAGGTCG
>CALJQI010000291.1 GCA_937980285.1 uncultured Gammaproteobacteria bacterium
GCGCAGCAGGTCAGGTAATAAAGATAAAACAGCAGGAAAGAATCGGTTGCGAAATGGCCCAGCCCGATAACGGGTTTTTCCGGGGAAAGGTCGAAGCCGAAGAAGGCGCCTATCTGCTCGTTGTAGCCATACCAGACGAAGCTGCACAGGCCGGCATAGACGACGACTGAAAGAAAAAACAATTTGGGTCTGGGAAAAAACGATTCAAACATGATTCAAGGCTCTGTTTTGTTGTCGGCCGCAGATGCGCCCAAAGAGTTTATAGATCCCGCTGGTCGATAATAATTCAATCCGCTGCCGATGTATCTTCGCCGGCCAGGTAAGGCGCCACCAGTTGACGCATCATTTCGAGGTGGGCCTCGCGCTCGTTGAGCGCGTGGATATAACTGAAATCCTCGCCGCCGAGCGCGACGAACTCGTTACGGTACTCGACCTCGATCTCGTCCAGGGTTTCGAGGCAGTCGGCGGAAAACCCGGGGCAGATCACGTCCACCGCCTTGACGCCGCGATCGACCAGTTTATGCAGTACATCCGAGGTGTAGGGCTGGATCCAGGTCTGCTTGCCGAAACGCGACTGGTAACCGATCGACCAGTCGGACTCCGCCAGCTCGAGTTTGGCCGCCAGCAGCTTTGCCGTGGTCTCACATTGCGACTGGTAGGGATCGCCGCGGTCGACGTTGGCCTGCGGCAGGCCGTGAAAAGACATCAGCAGGTGCCGCTGTCCCTGCCGCTGCCAGTGCTCGCGCACGGATTCGGTGAGCGCGTCGATGTAAGCCGGATGATCCGGGTAGTAGCCGATGAACTCGATTTCCGGTTTCCAGTCCATCCGGCCGAGAGTGGTGACCAGGTGTTTATAGCTGGTGGCGGTGGTGGTCACCGAGTACTGCGGATACAGCGGCAGTACCACCAGCTTTTCGATACCCGCCTCGCGCAGCAGGCGCAATACCGACGGGTAGGAAGGATTACCGTAGCGCATCGCCAGCTCGACCTGGGCCTGCGGCAGCAGTTTTTGCTGTAGCGCGTCGCGCTGGCGGTTGGAGTAAGCCAGCAGGGGTGAACCGTCTTCACCCCAGATGCGGCTATAGGCCTGCAGGGTCTTGCCGCTGCGAAACGGCAGGATGACGCCGTGCAGCAGCGGCAGCCAGAACACGGGCGGCAGCCTGACTACCAGCGGGTCGGACAGGAATTCGCGCAGAAATCGTTTTACCGAGGTGCGCGCCAGGGTGTCGGGCGTACCCAGGTTGGTCAGCAGTACCGCGGTTCTGGCGGACATGGGTTTGGCTCGGGAGAAAAAACGCGGCCAGTTTAATCGCCGCGCCAGCTGTTGTCACTGGATATGCCGCGGTGAAATATTTTCACTCGCGGTGCTAATTGCTTGAATTAATTTAAAAATAATTATCGATAAATAAAATTATTCAAAAAATTAATCGAGAGCCCTTGACAGAGTGAAGATATTCACATGAGAGAAAGGCGTCAATACTCTGACCCTCAATTTGTTCGCGAATTGCGATCAAGTTTTGATCAACGCTTGTAAGTAATTGAATTAAAAGAAGAAAAAAATTCGATGAAAAAATGAACAATTTAATCGATTGCCAGTAAAAATGCGGCTTGCAGCGCTTTGTATGCATTTCATGCACAGACTTATCCACAGAAAATGTGGATAAATCCATTTGTTTCCATTTCTTAATAATTTAGCAAATAAATACTCGAAACTACATTAACAAGATTCGCTAAGTGAAAAGTGGATTTTGCGTATTTATGCGGCGAGCATGGCCGGTAATTCAAGTATGATTCAGCTTTCTGTTCGAGTTATCCGCGTGCCAGCACCCCGTTTCGCCCGATTCGCCATCGCACTGCCGCTTTACCGTGTGTTCGAATACGCGTTGCCGGACGAACAGCCAGTGGTCCCGGGCACGCGCTACCGCCTGCCATTTACCAGCGGTACCCGTACCGGGATTTTGCTCGAAAGCAGTAACGCCAGCGACTACGAGCCCGCAAAAATAAAGCCGGTAAAGGAACGAATCGATCAACAGCCGGTGCTCGATGCGCACATGCTGGCGCTGGCGCGCTGGATGTCTGACTACTACCTGCAGCCGATAGGCGAGGTGGTTTTCCAGTGCCTGCCGGGATATCTGCGCGGCGCCCGCGAATCGGTTTCGACACGGGTAAAGTGCTGGCGGCTGGTATCGGCCGATGCCGAGACGATCGAAAACCTGCGCAGCCGTTCACCGCGGCAGTTCGAAATCTGCCAGGCGCTGCTGACGCGTCCGGCCGGCTTGAACGCGCAGGAGCTCAGGCAGATCAATCCCAACTGGAGCCCCGTGGTCAAGGCGCTGGAACAGAAGCAGATTCTGAGTTGGGAGTGGATGGCGCGTCGCGATGACCCGCCGCAGGATGCCTGCCTTCCCGATCTGAGCGCCGAGCAGCAGGGCGTGCTCGGCGAGATCGAACCGCGGCTGCAGGGCTTTGCAGTGCATCTGCTCGACGGCATAACCGGTAGCGGCAAAACCGAGATCTACCTGCGCATGATCCAGTCGCGTCTCGATGCGGGCCTGCAGGTTATTTACCTGGTTCCCGAAATCGGCCTCACCAACCAGTTGATCGAACGCGTTGAGCAGCGCTACGGCAATTGCTTCGCGATCTCGCATTCGGGGCTGACCGAGCTGCAGCGCTACCGGGCCTGGGAGCGATTTCGCCGCGCCGAGGTCAGTATCATGCTGGGAACCCGCTCCAGCCTGTTTTCGCGGTCTGATGCGCTGGGTCTGATCATCATCGACGAAGAGCACGATTCGTCCTATCGACAGGAGGACGGCATTCGTTACCACGCGCGCGACGTCGCCATCAAGCGCGCGCAAATGCTCGATATCCCGATCGTGCTGGGATCGGCGACGCCGTCGCTGGAAAGCCTCAGGAATCGCACGCGCGATTGCTGGCATAGTTATCGCCTCGAACAGCGCCCGACCGGCTTCGCGCCGCCGCGGCTGGAATTGATCGACGTGCGTAATAGCCGCCTGGATTGCGGCTGCAGCGCCGCGACTTTCGCCCGCGTCGAAAAGCATCTGGCGGCATCCGGACAGGTGTTGATGTACCTCAACCGCCGCGGTTTCGCACCCATCGTCATGTGTCACGAATGCGGCTGGCAGGCCCAGTGCGAGCATTGCGATGCTCGCCTGACCCTGCACCAGTCGTTGCACAGCCTGCTATGCCACCACTGCGGTTTTAGCCAGGGCGTGCCCGAAGCCTGCCCGCAATGCGGGCACGGCGAGGTCAAACATTATGGCATCGGCACCGAACAGCTCGAGCAGGGATTGAAGCAGCGCTACCCGAAAACGCCGATACTGCGCATCGATCGCGACGTGATCGCGTCGCGCGAGGCGCTGAAATCCAGATTGCAGCAGTTGCAAGGCGGTGAGCCCTGTATCCTGATCGGCACCCAGATGATCGCCAAGGGTCACGACTACCCGGCTATTACGCTGAGCGTGGTGCTCGACGCCGACCAGGCGCTGTTCAGCGCCTCGTATCGCGCCAGCGAACGCCTGGCGCAAACCCTGTTCCAGGTCTCGGGGCGCTCCGGTCGCGGCGATCGCGAGGGCGAGGCGGTGGTGCAAACCCGTTTTCCCGATCACCCGCTGATGCAGGCGCTGCTGCGCAAGGATTATCGCAGCATCGCCGCGGACCTGCTGCAGGAGCGCCAGAGCTACGGCTTCCCGCCCTTTGCACGGGTTGTCATGTTTCGCGCCGATGCGCTCGAGCTCGAGGTGGCGCTGGATATTCTCGAACAGATCAAAGCTCGGCTGCAAGGCGTTCAGCAGTTCGACTCTATCGCCTGTATCGGGCCGATGCCGGCATTGATGACCCGACGCATCGGCCGCTTTCGCGCGCAGCTTTGCCTGATGTCGCAGGATTTTAAAGTTCTGCGCTCGGTTCTCAGGCGAGCGATGCCGGCTATCGAGGAGTTGCCGGGTAGCGCGCGCTGCAGCTGGAGTATCGATGTCGATGCCCACGACCTCTAGTGTCACCATAAAGCCGAGTCATGCCGTGGCCGGCGGTACGACAGAAAAATAGTTACGATAGCTGGCTTTAGGGCAAAAGATGAGTAGCCCGGGCTGACCGCCTCGGGTAAAATCTGCCGTTTGATTTTCCCACCCGGGTGCGGGTCTTAGTCCTTGAAAAATACCATCATCGATCTGATAGCGCAGGCTTTGCAGGAGCTTGAGCAGGCGTCGCAGATTCCGTCAGGCCTCGAGCGCAATATCCAGCTTAGCTCGTCGAAGGATCCGAGCCAGGGCGACTATGCTTCCAACATTGCGCTGATGCTGGCAAAACCGGCCGCCAAGCCGCCGCGTGAGCTGGCGCAATTGATCGCCGATAAGATCTCCGGCGCTGCGAACATCGAGCGTGTCGAAGTCGCCGGCCCGGGATTCGTCAATTTTTTCGTCGCCAGCGGCGCCAGCCAGTCGATCATCGACAGCATCCTCGAACAGGCCGAAAATTTCGGCCGCGGCGACTCCGGACAGGGCGGCAGGATCCAGGTCGAGTTCGTATCGGCGAATCCAACCGGGCCGCTGCACGTAGGTCACGGCCGCGGCGCCGCCTACGGCGCGACCCTGGCGAACCTGCTGGAATTCGTCGGTTTCGACGTGCAGCGCGAGTATTACGTCAACGACGCCGGCCGGCAGATGCATATCCTCGGCGCCTCGACCTGGCTGCGTTACCTCGATTTGTGTGGCGAGGAAATCGAATTTCCGAGCAACGGTTACCAGGGTGATTACGTCTGGGATATCGCCGCCACGCTGCACCGCGAAAATGGCGACCGCTTCCGGCGTCCCGCTGCCCAGGCCTTTGCCGATGTCTGTGCCGACGCCCCCGCCGGCGACAAGGAAAAACATATCGACGACCTGATCGACAACGCCCACGGGCTGCTAGGCGAAGCAGATTACCGCATTGTCTTCGACCTGGCGTTGAATACGCTGGTCGACGTGATTCGCGACGACCTGCACGCTTTCGGCGTCGATTTCGATCGCTGGTTCTCGGAGCGTTCGCTGACCGACGAAAGCCTGATCGAGCAGGCGATAAAGCGCCTGCAGGAAAACGGGCATGTCTATGAACAGGACGGCGCGCTATGGTTTCGCTCCACCGAATTCGGCGATGAAAAAGACCGCGTGGTGCGTAGAGACAATGGCCAGACGACCTACTTTGCCTCCGATATCGCCTATCACATGAACAAGTTCGATCGCGGTTTCGAAAAGGTTATCAATGTCTGGGGCGCCGACCACCACGGCTACATCGCGCGCGTCAAGGCGTCGTTGAGCGCGCTCGGTTACGATGCCGATAACCTCGAGATTCAGCTGGTGCAGTTCGCCAACCTGTACGAGAACGGTGAAAAGGTTTCCATGTCGACGCGCTCCGGCGAGTTCGTCACGCTAAAGCAGCTGCGTGAAGATGTCGGCCAGGACGCCGCGCGTTTCTTTTACGTCATGCGCAAGTCGGAACAGCACATGGATTTCGACCTCGACCTGGCGCGCGAACAGTCCAGCGACAACCCGGTTTACTACCTGCAGTACGCGCATGCGCGAATTTGCAGCGTCGCGCGGCAGTGCGCCGAAAAGGGCATCGAAGTGTCGACCCGGGAGGCCAACCTGGCGCGGCTCGGCAACAGCCATGAGCAGGCGCTGATCAAGCAGCTTGGCCGATTCCCGGAACAGGTCGAGTCCGCCGCCAAACGCCGCGAACCGCACCTGGTGGTGAATTACTTACGCGACCTGGCGAATCATTTCCACTCCTGGTACAACGCCCACCAGTTCATCGTCGACGACGCCGAACTGCGGGATGCGCGTATCGCGCTGGCCT
>CALJQI010000292.1 GCA_937980285.1 uncultured Gammaproteobacteria bacterium
TCGATCTCACCGCCGGCTGGGGTGCTGACAGCCTGACCCTGGCCTGCCACGGTCAGCGGGTCACGCTGCTGGAGCAAAACGAACTGCTGTTTGCCATTCTCGAATACTCCCTGCAACGCCTGGCGATGGAACCTGCGGGCAGCGACTGCGCCGCCCGCATGCAGCTCGAGCACATGGAGGCCGGTGAATACCTGCGCCGGCTCGACGATGCCCGCGGATTCGATTGCATCTATCTCGATCCGATGTTTCCGCTACACAAATCCAGCGCCAAGCCTGCCAAGGAAATGCAGATTCTGCAGGCCCTGACCGCTAACGTGGACATCGAACCATGCTTTGAACTGGCGCTGCAAAAAGCGCGCAAGCGGGTGGTGGTCAAGCGGCCGGCAAAGGCCGACAGGCTGACGGCATTAAAACCCGATATCGTCTATCGCGAAAAGACGATTCGATTCGACGTCTACCTGACCGCGTAAGCGGCTAAACGGGAACCCCGAAACGGCAACCGCGCTGCAAGCCCCGATTTGGTGACAGACCTGGTTGTCGAAATGACGCCTGTAGCAATTAATCGCGAAAATTATTGAACTGTAGCGGAATACCGAGGCCCGCTTCACGCAACTTCTGCATGACCTGCTGCAAGTCATCGCGTTTCTTGCCGGTAACCCGCAGTTGCTCACCCTGGATGGCAGCCTGAACCTTGAGTTTGCTGTCCTTGATCAGCTTGACCATCTTGCGCGCAAGGTCCTTGTCCAGTCCTTCCCTGACGGTGACCGGCTGGCGCGCGCGCCTGTTCATTTCGACGACCTCGCCGAACTCCAGGCAATCGACGTCGATACCGCGCCGGGACATCTTTTCTTTCAAAATCGGCGCCATCTGGTTCAGCTGGAATTCCGATTCGGCTTCCAGGCTCAACTGGTTACCCGAGGCTTCGATACGGGCGTTGGAACCCTTGAAATCGTAGCGCGTCCCGATTTCCCGGTTTGCCTGGTCGAGCGCGTTACTCAGTTCGTGGTGATCAACTTCGGAAACAACATCAAATGAAGGCATGGCATCTTCCCCGTCAGGGTCTTATCGTCAGCGTTTTAAAATCGTTGCTGAAATTATAATCGGGAACAACGAGATTCTGAAACGTCTTGTCGGAATTCAGAGCCCTGCCGGCAAAATCGTAACGCGCGCCGCCGCAGATCTCCCCGAGCTGGTCTTGCAGGACCTCGAGCGCGCAGCCGAGATCGGTGCCGAGAGCATAGCTGACGAAAATCTCAGGGTGTTTCGAACGCAATGCATTGCGCGCAAATTCGGGCTGATTGCTGCGCGACGACGCCGGATCCTGCAGTTTCCCCGATTCCTGTTTCAGCCTGGCTATGGCGCCGGCGGAGCGTCTTATCACCAGAATCGACAGGTTTTCCTGTTGCAGGATCCTGGGCTGGTCGATATCGAGCGCGCCGACAGTGAAGCGATAGCTGCTCTGAATACCGGCGGGACGCAGATCTATCGCAAAATCGGCCAGGACGTAGAGAACGGCGAATCCGAGTATTGCGGCAAAATACCTGAATAGTAGTTCGAGTGATTTTCTATTCGGCAATCTCAGGCCTGCATACGGCTGTGCTTGTGTAAATCGCTACCCGATCCGCCGCGGGCGCTTTACCCGAGGCGGACCGTTTCGCCGGCCTGTTCGCTGCAGTAACGGCTGAGGCAGTCGAACAATTCATCACCGCTAGCCTGCAAGCGCCAGCATTTATCGTCTTCGTCGTAATCGAAATGGTAACCGCCCGAACGCGCCGCCACCCAAATCTGGGTCAGCGGCGCCTGTTTGTTGACGATGATCTGGCTGCCATTATCAAACTCCAGGGTGAGAATACCGCCGGCGGTATCGTAATCGATATCGACGCCGCAATCGTCGATCGCTTCCTCGATCGCGACCATGGTTTCCTCGGCCAGCTGGTCGAAATCGGATTCATTCATCATCGCCGGCCTCGAAATCGAGCGACAGCGAATTGATGCAATAGCGTTTGCCGGTGGTTTCGCCAGGACCATCCTCGAAAACATGGCCGAGGTGACAACCGCAGCGGTCACACATCGCCTCGACCCGCCGCATGCCGTGGCTGCCGTCTTCCTGGTAGCGAATGACCTGCTCGGAAGCCGGCCTGTCAAAAGAAGGCCAGCCCGAGCCCGAGTCATACTTGTCGGCGGAATCGAACAATGCCTCGCCGCAGCATTTGCACAGGTATTTGCCGCTGCCGTGGTTATGGTTGTACTCGCCGCTGAACGGCGGTTCAGTGCCCTTTTCGCGGCAAACGCGATACTCCTCGGGACTGAGCTTGTTGAGCCATTTACTATCATCGTCCATTGTTCTCTCCTGTTGTTTGCTGATACATTTCCTTGCCGTCGACGAGGTATATCCAGCCGCGCGCAATGCGGTAAATGAGCCAGATTGTAACCACCGGCAAGACCAAATAACCAACCAGAATCCAGGTAGTCAATATACCCAGTACGGTCCACAGCAGGCCATACCAGAAAGTCGCCTTCTGCCACTGGAAATGCGAATCGAGCCAGCTGCCGCGCACATCCTCGTCCTTGATGTAATTGATGATCACGCCAACCAGCGAAGTCAGGCCTCCGGTCACGAATCCCAGCGCCTGCAGGATATAGACCAGGTAGGTGTATTTTCTGAGCTCCTGCAGCGCTGTCTGGTCAGGATTCAAACCGTTTCTCCCAGCAAGGCCTCGAATTCGGCCTGACCCAGGATATCTACCCCCAGCGCCTCGGCTTTGGCGACCTTGGAACCCGGGTTTTCGCCCGTGATCACGCCGGTGGTCCTGGCCGAGACGCTGCCGCTGACCCTGGCGCCGCGCGCTTTCAGCAGGCTGGCAGCCTGGTCGCGGCTGTAGCCATCGAGAGTACCGCTGATAACGTAGGTTTTCCCCGCCAGGGTCTGCTGCTGCTGCGAAGCCTCGATCGGCGGCCAGTTGATTCCGGATTCTATTAACTGGTCGACGATGGCCCTGTTGCTCTTCTGGTCGAAAAAATGCCTGATGTTTTCAGCGACGATCGGTCCCACGTCTTCCACCTGTTGCAGGGTATCGACATCGGCATTCATCACTTGATCGAGATCGCCAAAATAAGCGGCCAGCGACTCGGCGGTCGACTCGCCGACCTCGCGAATGCCTAGCGCGTAAATGAATCGCGACAGCGTGGTCTTTTTTCCCGTCTCCAGCGCCTGCAGCAGGTTGCTCGCCGATTTCTCCGCCATGCGCTCGAGGCCGGCGACCTGCTGCAGCGACAGCCGGTAGAGATCGGCCACCGAGTCGATCAGGTCCTGTTCCACCATTTGCTCGACCAGCTTGTCGCCAAGGCCCTCGATGTCCATCGCCTTTCGCGAGGCATAATGTTTAATCGCCTCCTTGCGCTGGGCGGCGCATACCAGGCCGCCGATACAGCGAAACGCGGCCTGCCCGGGTTGCTGCATTACCTCGGAGTCGCAAACCGGACAGCGAGGCGGCATTTTCGGTCTCGGCAAATCCCCCGAGCGCTGCTGCAGCACGGGACCAACCACTTCCGGTATCACGTCGCCGGCGCGCCTTACGATGACGACATCGCCGATGCGCACATCCTTGCGCTCGATTTCATCCATATTGTGCAGGGTCGCGTTACTTACCATCACGCCGCCGACGGCAACCGGTTCGAGCCTGGCCACAGGGGTCAGCGCGCCGGTTCTGCCGACCTGGAAATCGACGTCGAGAAGCCTGGTCATTACCTCCTGGGCCGGGAACTTGTAGGCGATGGCCCAACGTGGCGCGCGCGAGACGAAACCGGCCTGGCGTTGCAGCTGCACATCGTCGAGCTTGAACACCACGCCGTCGATATCGAAAGCGAGGTCGTCGCGCTGCTGCAGGATGCGGGCGTAATAATCCAGACAATCGTCGATCGAATCGAGCAACTCGATCTGGCGGCTGATCGGGAATCCGATGGTTCGCAGATACTGCATTTGCCGATACTGCCCGCTCGCCATTTCGGCGCCTTCGATCAAACCTATGCCGTAACTGCAAAAGGTCAACGGGCGGCTGGCGGTGATCCGCGAGTCGAGCAGCCGCAGGCTGCCGGCGGCTGCGTTGCGCGGATTGGCGAACACTTTGCCGCCGTTTTCCCGCTGGCTTTCGTTAAGCGCGGCGAAGCCGGCAAGCTCCATGTAAACCTCGCCGCGGACCTCGATGCGGGCAGGCAAATCGTCACCGATCAGGCGCAGCGGGATCGAGTCTATGGTGCGCGCATTGGCGGTTATATTTTCGCCGCTCCGTCCATCGCCCCGGGTCGCAGCGCGCCGCAGCTCACCGTCCACGTAGAGCAGGCTGACCGCCAGGCCATCGAGCTTGGGTTCGGCGCAATAGGCAAGCGGCGCCTGGTGATCGAGCTTGTCGCGTAAACGACGATCGAAGGCATGCATTTCCTCCTCGTCGAAAGCGTTGTCGAGCGACAGCATCGCGACCTCATGCTCCACCGATTCGAAATGGCTGGCCGGTTCGGAACCGACGCGTTGCGTCGGCGAATCCGCACTCACCAGTTCGGGATACTCCTGCTCGAGCTGCTGCAGGCGCCGAAACAGGCGGTCGTAAGCCTGATCGGTAACGGATGGCGCATCGAGCACATAGTAGCTGTAATTGTGTTCGTTCAACTCCTGCCGGAGCTGCCTGGCCTCTGCCATGATGGATTTGGGAAGCGGCATAATGTTAAGCAGCCGCGTCGTCAGGAAAGGCTTTCACGAACACTGGTGACATCGCTGATGGTCAGTAGCTCCTGGTTCGGCTTGTAAACCTTGACGTTCAGCATGCGCACAAGTTCGTCGACTTTCTTCAGCATCGCCTCGTAGCCGAGCCGTGGATTAGCGCAGGCATCGAGGTCGATGAAACAGTTGAGGCCCAGCGTGGTGAAATCGAGCTGCTCGAGTTCGCCGAAGTCGCCGGGAGCGCTTAGACTTGCCACCTGGAAGGCAACCTCGCCCTCCTCCCGGTACTCGAGCAAGGCCTCGGGAGTCAATTGCAGACCGGCGTGTTCGACCGCGGCACTGGCTTCCTCGCCGGTAATCAACCTGAAATCGCCATGGCGTAAATGGTAACTGACCAGGCGGTCCTCATCCTTGCCGGCCAGGGCTGGCGGCACGAAAATTTCCGGATCGGGCAACGCAAACGGTGTTTTGCTGGCGTCGAGAGCGGGATTAATCTGGATTTCGTCGAGGTTTTCCTCGTCCTCGTTTTCCTGCAGAATCTGGTTCAGGTTATTCAGCTCGAATCGCAGTTGCTCGTCCTCGATAAAGGCCGAATCGACCTCTTCGCGAGTAAAAGTTTCCATCGCATTGCGTTTGCGCAGGCGCGTCTGGTGCTGGCCGTAAAGATAGATCGCCAGCGCCACCAGCACGGCGATGACTACCAACACCCATCTGAACGTGGTTGCGTCCATTACTGAACCCCGGCAAGAACCACCGCTTCGCCGACGTCCACTGAAACCAGGCGTGACACCCCGGGCTCGTGCATGGTGACACCATTAAGACTTTGCGCAATTTCCATGGTTATCTTGTTGTGCGTAATCATGATGAATTGTACCTGTTCCGACATTTCCGCGACCATGCTGCAGAAGCGGCCGACGTTGGC
>CALJQI010000293.1 GCA_937980285.1 uncultured Gammaproteobacteria bacterium
AGCACGGTAATTGCGGCGGCCATCAGAGTCTGCGCGAGCGTTGCTTTTGAAAATTTAAACATGCGAATTCTCCTGAGCCTAAAACTCTTTTCCATAGTAGGACTGGACGTAGCGGAATGAATTTTCCGTCTGCCCGAGTCCCCTTGATGTAATTCTGAAATTCGATACCGTCATACCCGGCTGACTGCTTCCATAGCCGCCGATGTTGACTGCCGCGACCTCGTTTTGCGAGCGGTCGCCGAGATACTTGACGATGAATTTTGGTTGTTCGAGCACTGAAGACAACGATGTCGATGCAACCTGGGAGCTGTCCCAGGTAAGGCTGTCGCCGTAATCGGGGTCTGATTCGCTCTTGTCGTACAGGCCCACGGACGGATCGGAATAGTCCGTTTTGGAAATCGAATTGGTGACAAAAGCCTCGGCGTTGCGCAGCCCGGCTTCGGCCGCGTTGAATGTGAGGCCCGCCTCGCGTTGATTGCCGGCCATGCTGATTTCGGTGCGCGTGGCCTGCATCGAGGTGACCCCGAGTATGGTCAGCGAGACCAGTATGATCAGGCTGATCACAAGGGCAACGCCCGACTGGGATTTGTGGATTCTCTTATTCATGAGCCTACCCGGTTGCGTAATGCGATGGTTGTGGTAAAGACCTGCCGAAGTCGGCGATCGGGGGCGGTGACACTGTTGCTGTTGAAGTCATAAGACTGGTTGGTGTCGAGGATAAAATCGGTATCGGAGCGTACCAGTAGCATCAACCGCACCGACATCACGTCGTAGGTGTTGGGAACGTTGTTGATAGGCACGTATACATTGGGAAAATCGTCATCGTCGGTATCGAGGCCGTAAAGCACCTGCATTTCTTCGATGCCGTCCACCAGTTCGATATCGGCGCCGTTTTCAGAGCGCCACAGCGCCGGTTCGCCGCCCGCACCCGCCGCGATCGAATAGGTTACCGTTTGCAGCTCGAACAAGGCGGCATCCGCGCCATAGGTCTGTGACAGGCAGTGTGCGTTGCCGCCCTTGCAGTTGTCGGGATTATAATTGCCCGGCGAGCCGACACCGGTGTTATGGACGATCGCGTTCTGGCTGGCTTTTGTGCTGGTCGTCTTATTGGTCACCTGGAAAATATCCGCGCCGCGGCAATTGCTGACCATGACGATATCGTCGGGTTGAACTGTGTTGGTTGCGGTCACGTGAATCATCGCCGAGGTGGAAACGTTGAACGGCGGGTGTACATTCACCTGGTTGGGTTTCGATCCGCGCAGGGTAACGCTGTCCGAACCGTTAAGGCCATCGCCCTCGGTGCCCTCGATGACGCCGGCGAGGACGAAATCATGCAGTTTCGGGTCGTAGCCGGGTCCATTGGGGTCGATGTTGCTGACGATATTCTCGGTATCGTCGGGATCGAAAATGGCGCAACCGAAAAATCCCGCCATGCGTAAATCCTGTGTCATCGTTTCTATCGCGAAACGGCCGTTCTCCTGGATTCGGGATATGGCGTCGGTAAAGGTATAAGATGATTTGTTGGTCAGGTAGACCTGCACGATCCCGCCCAGCAGAAACAGGCTGATAACCAGCGCGATCAATACTTCCACCATGGAGATGCCGCTTTGCGTTTTTATTTGTTTCATTGGACTAGTAACACCGTATAACAGGTTAAATCGTTCGAGTTGGTCGGATCGCAGCCGGTGCCGGAGGCTCCGGTGCCCTCGTCGTCCCACATCACGGCAATTACGAGCTGATTCGCGTTGCCGGTAATCATTCCCCTGCCGGCGGGCAGATTCTGCATCTGGGCTGACCATTCCTCGGCGTCGGAGGTAACCATTTGAATCGTGTTGCAGCCGCCCGTGCAATTCTCTGAATAAGCGGTATTGGTGTCGATACCCGCATAGCGGGCGAACTGGCCGATATTGGCACGGATGCGGTCCGCCATGTCATACCCGATCCATACCGCTCGGCTATGGTTCAGGGCGCTGGCATTCTGCTTCATCGAGGTGATTTGCAATGCGGCGATACCCAGTAAACCGACTGAAATCACCAGCAGCGCGATCATCGACTCAACCAGGGTCAGGCCGCGTTGTTTGCGTTGGTTCAGGTGCATGACGAGCTTCCTCCTTTCCTTACACGCCCGGTATTCGAGATCGTAATCGCCTTGATGTGGACTGCGCCGCGATCATCGCAAAGCGAAAAACTGCCGGGTGAATTCGGCGCGAAGCCGCGGTTGTCGTAAACCACGCTGCCGCCCGTTGAACTGACGAGCGTGTTGTCGCCGGATAGCTTCTGCTGGGCCCGCAGCACCTCTTCGCCGGCGGAAACGTCTCCGCTATTGTCGGCGTCGGTGAAAACGATCCATCCATCGGCCCAATTGGCCGAGGAACATGACGTCTGGTTGTTGCTGGCGCATACTACGACCGGCAGGCGCCTGGTTATCGCTTCGCTGCGCGCGTAAGCAAGATGCCCCACTAATGTGTTAATCTGCGTGGTCAGTCGATCGTTTTTAATAAATTCGGTCATTGACGGAACGCCGATTGCCGTGACTATGGCGATAACGACAAGTGTGATAAGGAGCTCTAGGATGGTAAAACCGGAATTCTTTTTCATGCTTGTAATCCTAATCCAATCGAGGAAAAAGTCCGCTGAAAGAAGATAGGATATGAAAAAGCACCGATAAACGGTACTGAGCGCGATAAACGGCTTTACACTACGATCCTGGAGCTGAGACCCCCGTCACATAATGCCCGTCAACGACACCAAAACACGTTCTATCCGAAGTTTTGTCCGCCGCAGCGGCCGAATCACGCCCTCGCAAAGGCAGGCGCTGGAAAATTACTGGCCGATGTACGGTATCGATTACGCCCCCGCGGTAGCCGAGTTAGCGGCCGGATTCGAGGCGCTGAAGCTGGAAATCGGCATTGGAAACGGCGACGCGCTGGTCAGCATGGCCGCCGCCGACCCGCGCAGTCTATATATAGGGGTCGAAGTGCACGAACCCGGTGTCGGGCGATGCCTGAACCGGGTTCACCAGCAGCGACTGGAAAACGTGCGCCTGATCAATCACGACGCCGTCGAGGTGTTGCAGCATATGATCGAACCCGAATCGCTGGACCGGATTCTGCTTTTCTTTCCCGATCCCTGGCACAAGAAGCGCCATCACAAGCGCCGCATCGTCAACGCCGCTTTTCGAGATCTTGTATACGGGCTGCTTAAACCTGGCGCGGTGATTCACATGGCGACCGACTGGCAGGATTACGCCGAGTGGATGGCCGGGCAGTTTGTCGCCGATACGCGCTTTAGCAACCTGGGTGACGCCGACGGTTATGCCGAATGCCCTTCTTATCGCCCGCCGACCCGCTTCGAGCAGCGCGGTCGCAGGCTGGGTCACGGCGTATGGGATTTGTTGTTTGCAAAAAAATAAGTCGAAGATCTCGCCAGGCTGCCAAATGGTTTGACCTGTCGAGCCTGCACCGCCCCTGCTTTATTTACGCCTGTCCAGGGTAATCCGGCCGCAAGGATGCTCCTTTACTCGCAAACAGACGATCCGGATCGCGCGTTCCAGGGAATTACCTGCATCTTCGCTGCGTCCTCCGCGTCTCCGCGAGAACATACGACATCAAATTTCGGAAAATTGCCGGTTGCGAATGCTAAGGACCTGACACAAGTGCTAAAAAACCAGGTTCATCATCACCAGCATGACGATGATGAACAGGATGCTCATGATGCCGCCGGCGCGCATGAAGTCGGGCACGCGGTACCCGCCAGGGCCCTGGATCAGTGCGTTCACCTGGTGGGTCGGAATCAGGAACGAGTTGGAGGTCGCCAACGCCACGGTCAACGCGAACACTGCCGGGCTCGCGCCGGCGCCGATCGCGATATTAACCGCCAGCGGCACCAGCAACACGGTGGCGCCGACGTTCGACATCACCAGCGTGAAAAAGGTCGCCAGCAGCGCGACCGCCGCCTGGATCACCCAGATCGGCATCTCTCCGACCACC
>CALJQI010000294.1 GCA_937980285.1 uncultured Gammaproteobacteria bacterium
CACCCAGCCCAGCAGATCGGAGTTGGGTGACTTGTACTGCCAGACCTCCCCGTGATTGCCATCGCAGCGTTTCAGCGAGCATAAAAACTGGTTCAGATTCTGATCGATCTGATCGACCCCGCAGGGATACCAGCCTGTCGCGGTACGATACTCGATGAACTTGCCGGAGGTGGCGAGGTAGTCCTCGGTGAAATCGATCCTGACCGCCATGTCGAGCACCTGCTGCAAACTCGCGTCGCGATAGCCCGAATCGGCCAGTTCGGGAATATACTCGACCACCGGCCTTGCCGGATCGAGCAAACCCTGCTCGACCAGCACTCCGGCCAGGGTAGCTGTGATCGATTTGCTCACCGAAAAAACGATATGCGGACTGTGTTCGATGGCTTCGTCGAAATACCATTCGTGCACCAGCCGGCCTCGATGAGCGACTAGCAAGGCATCGCTGCTGGACTCCTCGAGCCAGCGAGCCAGCGACCACTGCGCGCCTTCTAGACCGGCCAGCGTCACCTCGCTTACCGCAGGTGCCGGCGCGTCGGTGAATCGGGCGGTCTTGCTGGCGCGGAAAACAGGCGCGCTCGGAATAATTTCACGCACGTGATGAAAGGCCCAGCGATTGTGCGGCGGTTGACGCCAGTTGGCGAGATTGAGGCTGTCGGGTCGGTTGATCATTAATCGAGCTCGGTGATGACTTTCTGGTTATTGGAATCGAGCACTGTCTGGCACATTTCCAGGTGCAGGCGCCCGCCGCTGGTATAGGGATGCGATTCGACCACGGTTTCGTTGAGCACGATGCCAAGCCCGGGCTCACCCGGCGCCGGCATGTAACCGGCCTCCCAGGCGAGCGGCTTTTGCAGCACCGCGTCATGAAACTCGGTCTGAATCGTTTCCAGGATAAGAAAATTCGGGCAACTGAAAGCGACATGCGCCGCCGCCGCGTGCGCGATCGGCCCGCAGTAGATATGCGGCGCGATCTGGGCGTTGAACAATTCCGCCAGCGCCGCGATTTTCCTGGTTTCCCAGATACCGCCGCTGCGCCCGATGTCGGGCTGTAAAATCGACACGCCCGCCTTCAATGCCTGGTGAAACTCGACCCGCGTGGTCAACCGCTCCCCGATCGCGACCGGAATCGACGTCGCCGCAGCGACTTTGCCAATGGCATCCATCTGGTCGGGCGGGCAGGGTTCCTCGAACCAAAGCGGGTCGTAGGGCTCTAGCCGGCGCGCCAGCCGAATCGCGGACGATGTCGTCATTTGCCCGTGGGTACCGAAAAGGATGTCCGCGCGGTCACCCACCGCTTCGCGGATCTTGCGCACATTTTCCTCGCAGCGAGACAGCTCGGTTAGCGACAGCTCACGCCCGCCCTGAAAACTGTAGGGCCCGGCCGGGTCCTGCTTGACCGCGGTAAACCCCATATCGATATAGTCGAGCGCGCGCGCCGCGGCGGCATCGCCGTCATGGTAAACGTCGGGTGCGCCCTCGCCCGGATTGCCATCGTTATTGACCGCCTCGGGGTACAAATAAGTATAGGTGCGTATGCGTTCGTGGAACTGCCCGCCGAGCAGCTGGTAAACCGGTACATCGTGGGCTTTGCCGAGAATATCCCAGATCGCGATCTCGATGCCGCTGAACACGCCCATCATGCTGATATCGGGCCGCTGCGTGAAACCGGCCGAGTAAACCCGGCGAAACAGGGTTTCGATATGATGCGGATCCTCGCCGGCGACAAAACGTTCGAAGGCATCCTCGACCATGGCGCAGGCGATATCCCCCGATACCGGGATACCGTAACACTCACCGATACCCTCGATACCGTTATCGGTGGTGATCTTGACGATTACCCAGAACGAGCCGCCGATACCGCTGGGCGGCACCGTGACCCAGGTTTTGATGTCCTTCAGTATCATCTGTATTTTCCGCGGCCAGACACCAGGCCTAAGTTACTCTAAACGATATTTTTTCGAAACCAGATTTTGAGCCGCACACTACCCTGGCGGCCACTCGGATTAGCGAAAAAAAGCCCGCCTTAAGGCGGGCTCCTGGTGATCAGGCTATCAAAGCCCCGCAATCAGGAATCAATCATTCTTCTTGGTAGCTGCGGCTTCACCGATATTATCGACGCCGCGCTCTTCCAGCAGCGTGGTTAACCAGTCCGGATCCATCTCCGGCACCGACGAAAGTAAAAGGTCGGTGTACTTGTGGTGCGGCGGCTTGAACATTTCGTCCTTCGGCCCCTGTTCGACAACTTTGCCATACTGCATGACGACGACCTCGTCGGCGATCGAGCGCACCGTTGCGAGATCGTGGGTAATGAACATATACGACAGGTTCAGCTCGTTCTGCAACTTGTCGAGCAGGCGCAGGATACCCTCGGCTACCAGCTGGTCGAGCGCGCTGGTGACCTCGTCGCAAATGATGAAGGTCGGGTCGGCCGCCAGCGAACGCGCGATACCGATGCGCTGTTTTTGACCGCCGGAGAGTTCCGGCGGGTAGCGGTTGTAATATTGCGACGGATCGAGCTCGATCAGATCGAGCAGCTCATCGACACGATTTTTCAGCGCCGGTCCGTGCAGGCCGCTATAAAACTGCGCCGGGCGGCCGATTATCTCGCTGATTTTCACCTTGGGATTGAGCGCGGTGTCCGCCATCTGGTAAATCATTTGCGCCTGGCGCAGCTGGTCCTTGCTCCGATCCCGGTAGTCCGGCGGCAGGGGTTCGCCCTTGAACAAGACCTCGCCGCTGGTTGGCGGCAACAGGCCGGTGATGCATCGGGCGGTAGTCGACTTGCCCGAGCCGGATTCACCGACGACAGCCACGGTCATACCCTCGTAGATGTCGAATGAAACGTCGTGCAACACCGGCGTATCGCCGTAGGAGGCATCTACGTCTTTAACCGAGATCAGCGGTACGGCTCCAGTCGGCCGCGGTTTCTGCTCGCGTTTGAAATCACGCACCGCCCACAGCGACTTGGTGTAGTCGTCTTGTGGATGCTCGAGCATGGTACGGGTATCGGCTTCCTCGATCTCGTCTCCCTTGAGCAGTACCTTGATGACGTCGGCCATCTGCGCCACCACCGCCAGATCGTGGGTAATGTAAATTGCCGCGGTGTTGAACTGATCGACGATATCGCGAATCGCGGACAGAACCTCGATCTGCGTGGTTACGTCGAGCGCCGTGGTCGGCTCGTCGAAGATGATCAGGTCGGGCCGGCAGGCCATCGCCATCGCCGTCATCGCGCGCTGCAGCTGGCCCCCGGATACCTGGTGCGGGTAGCGAAAACCGATTTCCCTGGGGTTGGGCAGG
>CALJQI010000295.1 GCA_937980285.1 uncultured Gammaproteobacteria bacterium
AGGCTGGAGGATAACGACGACCCGGTTCGGTACGAAATTCGTACCGCGCTTCAAAACAGGCGGCTGGTCGTTCCGATGTTGATCGACGGCGCTGACATGCCGCACAAGCGGGATCTTCCCGATGAGATAGCGCCCCTGGTCCGCCATAACGGCATCGCGATTCGCTCGGATCCCGATTTCGAGGCCGACGTCCAGGCGCTCATGGAAGGCCTTCACCTCGATAGACTGGACAAAAAACGCGTGCCGATGGCTTTCCGTGTTGGTGCGATGGCGCGCGACCTCGGTCTGGGCGGATCTACCGGTTGGGGGATCCTGGGGCTTGGCCTCGGAATCCTGTCGCTGGGGCAGGGGGGCTTCGGCCAGTTGATCGCCCTCACCCTCGCGGGGATTGTCAGCGGGCTTTCGGGGGGCGCGCTTGTCGGTTGGCTAACCGCGCTGCTGATACGTCACAAGGCGCCGCCGCTGGTTTCCAGCAAGGTCAGGTGGATGGGCGTCACCTGGTCGCTAGGATTGATACTGACGGTGATCGCAGCCGGCGTTGTCGGCTATTTCGTGGGCATGGGCGCATGGAATGACGCGGTGGATTCCGCGGACGGCTTTGGCGCCGCGATTGGTGCGATCATCGTCGGGATAATCATATTCGCGCTAATCATTTTCATGCTGGTCGTGGTCGGCCTGGTCGTGGGATCTAGCGTGGCGGCGGCCTATTTTGCCCGCAAGCTGCGCCTGCGCTCGGAGGAAATTTCGCGTAGTCGGGGCATCGTCATCGGGTTCGTATGGCTGTTCGGCGGCCTGCTCAGCGGTGCGCTGTTCGTGGCCCTGCTGGGTATCGTTTCGCAGTAAACACAGCTCTGCCTTCGAGGAGGTAAAGTGACGCTTGACCTAATTCTCGGCAGGGGCGGGATTAGAAAATCTTTCACCATATCTTCCGAAAAAGAAATGCGAGCTAGCACTAGATCGTCGTTAACTCCGGGGCATCGCAGCCATGCGGGATTTTTCATTTCTGTAGAGTCTCCGAATCCGGTAGAAAATAGCTTTTACCGGGAGCCAGGCCTTTGGAAAGTGGCGCCAATGGATCCGAATCGGTCAACCGGACCGAGTCGTTATCGACGCTGTCGTGCGTGCTGTCCGGCGCCTACCAGAGAAAAGCCGATTCGGTCATGATATAGCGGTCGAGTTTCATCGAGGGTTCGCGGGCGAGCAGCACTTCGTGGAAAGGGTCCATCCGGTAGCCGGACGCCAACGCCCAGTCGACCGCCTGCCTGGCGGCGGCGGGTATCGTCAGCCACAGCGAATCCATTTCCAGCTGGCAGGCGCTTTTCTCGATCTGTTGCAGCAGGGCCGGCAGGTCTTGCGGGTCCAGCGCGGCGGCCGGGCCGGCCGAGTTTCCGTCACAGCCGAACGCGTACGCGGCCAGACGCCCGTCTCTGCGAAACAGGTAGACGGGTTGATGGCTCATGAAAAACTCGAGATCGGTCGACCGGCGGTAACCTAGCACCTCGCGGTCGATCGCAAGTATGTCTTGCAGGGTTTTACTCGAGGACTCTGTGCGCGCTATTTCGAGGTCGCTCTTAAGCTTTCGTTCCTGTGGCTCGCCGAAGAAACTGAAGGCCATGCCGGTGAAACTGACGGCCTGCCTGAGATACAGGGAAAGGGCGCTGGTGTTTGTGGTGGCAATAATGGAGCGTTGCTGTCCGCGGCCTGGCGGGAACGCCAGATCGAGCAATGTTCGGCCAACGCCGAGACCCTGGGCGGCCGTACTGACGAAAAAGTGGGTGAGCTGCAGGTGATTGTCTCGTTCAATGGAGCGCGCCCATCCAATGATAGCCTGCTTTTCGTCTTCCGCGACCCAGTCTTCGCAGGCCGTTTGTTCCAGGTGCAGGTACAGGTTTTGCTGCCGACGAAAATAATCTTCGATTTCAGGTTCGTCGTCGTTATGCGCAAGGCGATGATGCAACATGTAGTCCCAGATGCTGTCGCGAAACATCCGGTAAACCGGCATCCGGTCCTGAGATTCGAACCTGCGATAGTTAATTCCCATGGCCGCTTTTATTGTATTTATTGCGACCGAATTCTATCACATAGCCTGCCTGGCAACTGGCTAATCGATTTCGCATCCGCCGCGGACAAATGCGGTCGCTTGACGCGGGTCGCGTCACCGGCTGTTAGGATCGAATGCTTTTGCCGAGGTTTATAAGGGCGTCAGCAGGAATTAACAGTCATCGTCGTGAACGTGGAACCAGCCTCAGGCGGCGAGGTCTGACGCCCGGCGTCCGCTCCGCTTGCGTCTTTCGACCTGGTTGGTCGGTAAAAAGGCGCCCAGATCGCCAAGCTCAATGCGACGATCATCGCCGCTGCGCCTGTCATCCATGTGCACGTACTTGCAGCGGCAGTCGGTTTCGTCACAGCCGTCAAGCGGCAAACGCGGGGATTCGGTCGACAGGTAAACCTGGCCGGACATTTTTTCAGCTGCGTCGCAGCATATCAGCCCGGGGGCGATTTTTACCGCTCGCCACTGGGTAGACGTTCGACTTCCGGAGTTGCTCGCCGACGATGCTTGTTGCAAATGCTTTGGCCGGATATCGCGGCGGGATCGCCGGAATACCAGCCACAAGGCAGCAGCAGCCATAACCGCGACGGCGATTAAAATAGTCAGGGTGTTCATAGCCCATCCTCTTGATCATTGTGAAGCTTGCCGTTGAGGGTTTTAATCGCGCAATGCTTCAGCGTTTCCTGTCAGAGGCGGACAACAGGTCTGAGCGTACGCTTGCTGTCCCTGTTTCCCCTCCGTTTGTGCCGGAATTGCCTCCGTGCCGTGACAACAGCGGGCTAGCGCTGTTAGGCGATACTATAATTTGTTGGCCGGGTGTCCGGCCAGTGAACTAGTAAACATTTCCGGCCGGCGCCGGGCGCTTAATCCAGTGCCCGGGCGGTCTTCGATTTCACTTCCAGCAGTTTCGCTTCGAGGTAATCGATTTCGCGGTTGAGGTGAACCAGGCGTTGGAGACGGCCGCTTTCGCGGTCGGCTTTAACCGACGATTCGCGCGCCTTTAACAGTGACCTGAGCATCCTGGCTTCGGCGACAGCCAGTCCGAGGCTGGTCACCAGGTTTTCGTTTGATGTGATTTCGTGGAGCGAGGACAGGTTCATATCGGCTTCTCCATAAGTCCGGGTAGAAATATCGCAGTAAACGGCGTCTGGCGAAATAAGATAATTCCCAGAATTCTGTAGGAATCATCTTACGCAACAGGCTGAAACCGGGGCGGTCAGTCGGCTCGAGTCCGCTTTCGAAGGCGCAGGGCGGCGAAAATCGAACGCACGTCGGTACGCTCCTCGGGCAGCGTCAAGGTAATCAGTATTTCCTCCAGACCGGAGATGACGGCCAGAACCGCGGCCAGCATGAACGGCCAGGCCGCGAGTTCGGCGTAAAGCGATATGTAGCCGACGAAAGTGACAAATACCGCCAGCTTGACGCTCCAGGTGTGGTAGCCGGTAAGCTTGCCGAACCTGATCAGGCCGGCAAGCGCCGGCAGCAGGAAGCTGAACAGGATCATCGAATAGTAAATCAGCTCGCGCTGCGTAATCTCCGGCCACAGTACCCAGGCGCAGATCGCCATCGTGCTGTAAATGG
>CALJQI010000296.1 GCA_937980285.1 uncultured Gammaproteobacteria bacterium
CCCAGTTCCGACTTGATGTGTATATCGTTGATAACCTCGGGCGGAAAGATAAAGCTCTTGCCGAGGTTATATGGATCTTTCTTTGTATCAGACATCTGTATTCTCCAAATTCCCGGTGGCGCCTAAAGCACCAGCTTTTTCTCGGTGGGTTCGAGGTTGTCGTAGTTCCACAACTGCTTGCCCGAAGTTAGTTTAACGATACTGTCGATACCGTTGGGCGCTTCCATCTGATAGAGATCGAGCTTGCCCTTGAGGTATTTCTTATCGAGATCGGTGAGCTCGGTTTCGACACAGTCGACGCCGAGGCTGGCGATCTTGCCGGCCACGTATATGGTGCCGTCGTACATCGAGTCGCCGAGGTTATCGCCGGCATCGCCGAGAATAATCATGCGACCGCGCTGCATCATGAAACCGGTGAAGGCGCCGACGCTATCGCCGACGATAATAGTGCCACCCTTCTGATCGATGCCGACGCGCGCGCCTGCCTGACCCTTGCACACCAGGTCGCCGCCGCGGATGGCTGCTCCGAATAGCGAGCCCGCGTTCTTTTCGATGACCACGGTGCCAGCCATCATGTTTTCGGCGCAGGACCAGCCGACGCGGCCGGAGATACGCACGTTGGGGCCGTCGATCAGGCCGCAGCCGAAATACCCGAGGCTGCCTTCGAAGTTGAGATTCAGGCGATTCAGAATGCCGACGCCGAGCGAGTGCTTGGCGCGCGGGTTTTTCACGGTAATGGTGCCGTGCCCCGACTGCATCAATTCACGAATCCTGGTATTGATATCGGAAATGCTCATGTCCGCCGCATCGAAATCAGCCACCTTGTCGTAGTCGACTTCGTAGGACCATGGATAGGTGTAGTTCTCTTCCTCGGTGGCCGAGAAATACATTTGCTGGGTACGACCGGTGAGCTGCTCTTCATGCAGCCCCATGTCATGGGATGTAGTTACGCTGCCCATACTTTGACCTCCCCTTGATAAGGATCCCAGGTATCTATTTCACGTGGGAAAATACTTCGAATGGCCACTTCTTCCGAAGCCAGGCCAACAAATTCGTCGCTCTCGTAGAGCACCATCGGCTTTGCGCCCATGACGTCTTTCGCCATCCCTAGTTGATTGCTGGTGGCAACCAGGTAGGTGAACACGCCGTCGAGTGCGTCGATCGAACGCGTCATCGCCGCTTCGAGCTCTTCACCCTGGTCGATACGATCGGCGATATACACCGCGATCAGCTCCGAGTCGCAGTTCGACATGAAACGATGACCGCGGCGCTCGAGGTCGCGCCGTTTGGTCCAGTAATTGGTCAGCTGGCCGTTGTGCACTACCGATACATCGTTGAACGGGTAGGCCCAATAAGGATGGGCGCTGCGGATATCGACGTCGGATTCGGTTGCCATGCGGGTATGGCCGATGGCGTGGGTACCGACGAAACCATTGAGACCGTATTGATCGGACACGATCGCCGCGTCGCCCAGATCCTTGATCAACTCGAGACCCTTGCCGACCGACAGGATTTCGACGCCTTCCAGATCCTCGATGAAATCGATCAGGCGCGTGAGATCGCCGCCAAATTTGAAGTGATAGCGGAACGCGTATTCGGTTGCATCTTCACGCGCGGTGACATCGGCACCCATTTCTTCGAGTCGGGTGTCGACCGCCGCCTTGCGCTCGATGACCTGCTTATGAATATCGAAGCCGGTTCTCATTTCTTCCTGCTCGGCGACCTTGAAGCGTAATATGTGCACGCCTTCCTCGCCTTTACCGTAGAGTGCAAAACCGGTCGAGTCCGGCCCACGATGCTTCAAAGCCTGAAGCATCTGGGTCATCTCGGTACCGATATCGCTGGTAACACCGCCTTTCCAGATAAGTCCAGCAATACCACACATAGGAATATCCTCTTGTAGATTTAACAATTCGGCTGCCGCGGCAGGCCGTATTTATGACTTCGGCGCCGCATCATGCGGGCGCCGGAAATTTTCAGATCACGCCTATGGCAGGCAGTCGAGATAAGTTTCCACGTCCCAATCGGTAACGGTGTGGTTGAATCTTTCCCACTCGTCACGCTTGTAGTGCTCGAAAACGGTAAACATTTCGCCCGGCATCGATGACTTGATGACTTCATCGGCGCGAAGTTCGTCGAGCGCTTCGCCCAGCGACATCGGCAGCTTCTTGACGTCCTTGCCGGCATCGATCGCTTCGTAGATGTTGCGCTCTTCCGCCTCACCCGGATCGAGGTCATTGTCGATACCGTCGTCGAAGGCTTTCAACAGCGCAGAACCCATCAAATACGGATTCACCATCGAATCCACCGAGCGGTACTCGAAACGTCCCGGAGCCGATACGCGTAATGCACAGGTACGATTCTGGTAACCCCAGTCGGCAAAGATCGGCGCCCAGAATCCTGTATCCCAGAGACGTCGATAAGAGTTAACCGTGGAAGACCCGATCGAAGTCAATGCACCGAGGTGCTTGATGACGCCGCCGATAGACTGCAGGCCGATCTTGCCCGGCGCGCGTTCGTCGACCGAGGGATCGGGCATAAAGGTATTTTCGCCGCCAACGCGGTAAGTGAAGGCGCCCTCCATACCCGCCAGGGTTTCGAAACCGAGATTATTGACCACGTCTTCACCACC
>CALJQI010000297.1 GCA_937980285.1 uncultured Gammaproteobacteria bacterium
CCGGCGATGCGGCAAAACAACGCGCGCTACCATTTGCTTTGCCAGAGCCTGGCGCTTGACGGATGGAACCGGTTTCGCTACCTGGAGTGGCCCCTGCTGCGGCGCCCGCTGGGCCTGGCGACGGCGCTGGTGACGGCGCTGGCGATGGGCGACCGCGGTGTCATCGCGCTGTTCGGCACGCCGGATACGGCGACGCTCACGCTGTTGATCTACCAGCAGCTGGGCGCTTACCTGATACCTCACGCCACCGTTACCGCGCTGCTTTTGCTTCTGCTTTGTCTCGGCGTATTCTGGTCGCTCGAGCGCGGCATCGGAGGCAAGGCCGATGCTTGAAATCAAGGGCCTGGAATTCGGTTATGGCAATGCGGATGCGACCGACATGCGCTTCGAGCTGGAGGTGGCGAGCGGGCAGGTGTTGAGCCTGATCGGTCCCAGCGGTTCCGGCAAGTCGACCCTGTTGAGCCTGATCGCCGGTTTTCTCACGGCGCGCGCCGGGCAGATACTGCTGGACGGCGACGCTATCGAGTCCCTGCCGGCGGCTCAGCGCCCGGTGTCGATCGTGTTTCAGCAGCACAACCTGTTTCCCCACCTCGACCTGTACACCAATGTCGCGCTGGGCGTCGATCCTTCGCTGCGCCTGACGCCGGCCCAGGTGGCCAGCGTCGACGATGCGCTGGCGCAACTGGGTCTTGCCGAGTTGAGGCGGCGTAAACCCGGCGAGCTATCCGGTGGCCAGCGGCAGCGCGTCGCGCTCGCGCGGGCGCTGGTGCGCCGGCGCAGAATCCTGTTGCTCGACGAGGCTTTCGCTGCCCTTGGTCCGGCACAACGAGCCGAACTAATCGAGCTGGTCAAAGCGCTGGTGCGGGAACACCGAATGGTGGCGTTGCTGGTCAGTCACCAGCCGCACGACGCGCTGATGGCTTCCGAGCGAACGGCCTTCCTTTGCGAGGGCCGGATAGAGGCCCTGCAGCCGACCGCCGAGTTGCTCGAGCAATCGGCTTCGCCGGCGGTACGGGCCTACCTGGGATCGACGTGAAGCGGGCCGACTTCGAGCAGCTGTTTCTGCAGGTGCCGCAGCTGGCGGACAAGGCACCCGCGGATTTCTCGATAACGCCGTTGCCCGGATACACCAACCGCAACTACCGGCTGTTTAATCGTCACCACGATTGGGTCTTGCGGGTACCTCGATCCGCCACCGGGCAATTTATCGACCGCGTCGCCGAAGCCGCCAACCAGGACATGGCATGCGATCTCGAGCTGGCCCCGCGGCCGGTTTGGCGCGACGTCTCGGGCCTGTCCCTGACGCCGACCCTGGTCGCGAGCCGCAGCGCGACGACCGCCGACCTGGCTGAAGCCTCGACTCTGCGCGCTATCATCGATGCGCTGGGCAAGCTGCACCGTAGCGGTATTCGTTTTCAGGGAAGCGTGCGGCTGGGTCAACTGCTGGAGCGCTATTACTCGTTGCTATCCGGCGAGCAACGGCGAAAGTTTCGCCGGCGAATGGACTCGGCGCAGCAGCTATTGCCCCTGTTACTGGACAGGGATGCCGCTTATGTCCCCTCGCACAACGATCTGGTTCTGGAGAACCTGCTAGTACAGCGAAAGCGGGTATGGTTGATCGACTGGGAGTTTTCGGCGATGGCCTCACCTTACTGGGATCTGGCGACAATCTGCAATGCCGCCAACTTCGACGACCGGCAAAGCCGACAATTGTTGAATGCTTATTGCGCCGGCGCTGAGGTAATGGAAGAATCCCTGCTGTTCGACTATCGAAACCTGTTGCAGTTACTCAGCGATTGCTGGATGGCGGCGCTGGTAAACTGACGGCTTCCAAGATGCTCACACATTCGGCCACCCTGTACCTGGCTTCGGTACTGATCTGGGGTTCTACCTGGTACGCGATCAAGTTTCAGCTCGGGGTGGTTGCCGCCGAGGTATCGCTGGTCTACCGTTTTGCGCTGGCGGCGGTCATCCTGTTGTTGTTTTGCCTGCTGAGCGGTCGCGACCTGAAGTACTCGCCGCGCCAGCACGGGTTCATCGCTCTGCAGGGGCTGTGCCTGTTTTCCTGCAATTACCTGATCTTTTACTGGGCCACCGAGCTGTTGACCTCGGGCATCGTCGCGCTGATGTTTTCGACGGTAATCCTGATGAACATCGTCAATGGCGCCATCTTCATGCGCGCAGCGGTAAGCCCGCGGGTCATGCTCGGCGCCGCCTTCGGCATTGCCGGCATCGTCGCGATTTTCTGGTCGGAGGTAAGCGGAGTCGATAACAATGCCGATACCTGGCGGGGATTGTGGATGTGCCTTGTCGCGACTTATTTTGCTTCGGTCGGCAATATCATATCCGCGCGTAATCAGCACAACGGCATTCCGGTAGTGCAAACCAACGCCTGGGGCATGACCTATGGCGCGTTGATCATGGCCGCCTATGCGCTGATCAGCCAGGTACCCTTTAACTATGACCCCGACCCCGCCTACAGCGCGTCGCTGATATACCTCTCGGTTTTCGGGTCGATCCTGGCGTTTGGCTCCTACCTGACCCTGGTCGGTCGCATCGGTGCCGACAAGGCGGCCTACGCGGCGGTGTTGTTTCCAGTGATCGCGCTCGGTATTTCGACGCTGTTCGAAGATTACCAATGGACATTTCGCGCGCTTTGCGGATTCGCGCTGGTATTGCTCGGTAACTATATCGTGCTGACCAAACAACCGAATAGCGGTTAGTTACTGCCGTTAAACGACGCCGCGGTATTTTGCTCCCCCGCGTTGCTGACGGCATTGCAGGACACTCGCCTGAGCGGGGATAACGCCGATGGCCGGTGACTGCCGCGTTTTAACCCCGTGACAGCGGGTCGCCGAGCAGGTTGGACACGTTTGGCACCTGTTCCAGGGCCCAGCTGAGCTGTTCGCGCGTAGCCGGATCGAGGCTGGCGGGCGCGACCCGGTTCGATAGCGGAATGCCGGCTTCGAGATCGAGCAGCTGCTGCTCGAGTATGCTATTGAAAATGATGCGATGGGCTTCGTTCAGGTTCTTCAGCGTCTTTTTCATCTTGCCCATGCGGGGGCGAAGCTCGTTGAATCGATCGGGCGTGGATTGCGCGCGAATGCCGTGTTTGATCGCCAGCGTACGCGCGGTCGAGAACAGCGGCATGATGCCGCCCATTTTCAAATCCATGCGGCCATTGTTCAGTTTGAATCGACCGAATAACCCGAGCGGCGGCGAATTCTTGCAGGCATTGATCGACATCAGCTTGATAAAAGTGCTGGAGTCGCCGCCGGCCCTGAAAGCGTAATCGAGCACCTTGTTGGCGAGTTTGATGTCGCCGTGCACGCCGACCGCGTCGAAGAAGATATCGCAGTTCAGGATATCCTCGGGCGATTTGCGGAGAATCCAGGTTTTGACGAGCTTTTTCCAGCCCTTGACCGACAACCGCCACTCGGGGTTGCTGGCCATGATGTTGCCCTTGCAATAGGGTACGCCGGCGGCATCGAGCATGTCGGAAACCTTGCCGGCGAATTCGGCGAACCATTCGTCTTCGGCGCCGCCCGCTTCGCCCTCGGCGAATACGATTGCATTGTCCTGGTCCATCGCCAGCAGGCTTTCACCGCGACCGCCCGAGCCGAGCACCAGCATCGCATAGGGGCAGGGCGGCGGCGTCGACATTTCCCGCTCGGCGAGCCTGCAGGCCTGCCGGGTCAGTGCGCAGAGTTCGCGCGATATCACCGCGGCGACGTCGCGCGCATCGACTTCCTCGGCCACCAGGCTTTTGGCTACCAGCACGATATTGCCCCACACCGCGGCCATTTGACCGGCGCTTTCGGCGGCGTCGATATCGTCCCCCAGCAGTACCGCGTCGTCGGCGCGTTGGCGCAGCAGGTCGCGCGCCGACAGCGCGCCGACGATTGCGCCGTGGTGATCGTGTACGCCGAGATGCCGGATATGCATACGCTGCATGCGCGCGATAGCGCGATAGACAAAGGCGTTGGCGGACAGGCTTTCCAGCGGATACACGGCAACCTGTTTTACCGGCAGCTCGAAGGCGGCTTCGCCCTTGCGCCGGAACTGGCGCAGCAGGTCGCGCTCGGTAATTATTCCGCAAGGGCCGTGTTCATCGGTCGGGTTTACGTAAAGCGAACTGACTTCGTGGTCGACCATTTTCTCTAGTGCGGCGTTCAGGCTGATGTCGGGATCGACCATCAACGGCGGGCTGTTCATCAGGTCGCGCAGGCGATGGCGGTAGGGGAAGCTGTCGATCCGGCTGAGCACTTCGCGCGACTTCCTCGCCTCATTCACGTCGAGCCAGCCGATCTGCGCTTCGCGCATGCTGGATTCGCTGAATCTTTCGCAGGCGCGCTCGAGTTCGGCCAGGGTGCGAATGCCGTTTTCACGCAGGCGCGGAATCAGCGCAACGAAAATATCCGCGGTGGCGACTGAATCGCCCAGCGCACTATGTCGATCGTGAATACTGACATTCGACCAGCTGGCGATGGTATCTAGCGAAAAGTCGGGCAAGTTGGGCGCCAGCAGGTTAACCAGGAAGCGTACGTCGAGGCAGCGTGGCGGCGTCCAGTCGAGGCCGGCGAGCTCGCGTTCGCGTTTCAGCATTGCCAGGTCGAAGCCACTGGCGTAGCCGATCAGAACCGAATCCTGTCGCCATTCGTCGAACGCTTTCACCACCTTGCGGAACTCGCGCGCGTCGGCGACATTGGCATCGCTGATACCGTGAATCACCTGGTTGTCGGCCGGGATCGGCACCCCGGGATTTATCAACTCCTGGAAGCTCTGCGAGACGTCTACAACGCCGTGGACGATGCGCACGGCGCCGAGCTGGATCATGCGCGCCTGGCTGGTGTCGAGCCCGGTGGTCTCGCTATCGAAGGCGACAGCGTCCAGCGAAAGTAGCGGAATCGAGGCCGGGTTATGTCGAATCGCCATGACCTAGCGACCTCCCGAAACGTCGATGAAGCTACCGGTGGTGTAAGCCGAAGCCTCGGATAGCAGCCACAGGATCGCCTCGGCGACTTCGGCCGGGTAGCCGCCGCGCTGCATCGGCACCGCCGACTTCAGGCGGTCGACGCGTCCGGCCTCGCCGGCGGCGGCATGGATATCGGTATAGATCAGTCCCGGCTTGACTGCGTTGACGCGAATTCCCTGGTCGCCGACTTCCTTTGCCAGCCCGATGGTCATTGCGTCGATCGCGCCCTTGGAGGCCGCGTAGTCGACATACTCGTGCGCGCCGCCGATGTCGGCCGCGCGTGAAGACAGGTTGACGATGGCCCCGCCATCGCCGCCGCTTCGAGTCGACATGCGCCTGACGGCCTCGCGGGCGCACAGAAAACTGCCGACCACGTTGATATCGAGGACGCGTCGCCAGCGATCCGGCGTCATCTCGACCAGGTCGCTTTGCTGCTCGAGGATACCGGCATTGTTGACCAGCCCGTCGAGACGGCCGAACTCGCTGTCGATGGCGCGATACATCGCCGCAACCTCGGACTCCTCGGCGACGTTGGCCTGAAACAGGATCGCCCGGTGCCCGCCGTCGGTGAGCGATTCCAGCAGTTCGTTAGCGGCGGCTTCGCTGTGTTGATAATTAAGGCAGAGCGAGTATCCACGCGCCGCCGCCAGGCGAGCGGTTTCGGCGCCGATGCCGCGGCTGGCTCCGGTGATCAGTAGTACTTTCGACATCAGCTCTGCTTTCCCCGCGGCGTTGCCTTAGCGGCGCCGGATTACTCGTGCAACAATTCCATCGCTTCGGGTGCGTGATCCTTTTTGTGGTAAGCCTGCAAGCCCAAAACGCCCTTGGTATCCTGCCGTATCTCGATAAAAACCTGCTGCGGCGGCACTTCCAGCTGTTCCACCAGCGCAATCGCATCGGCCTGTTGATTGTAAACGATTATCGCCGGTGGATTGGCATCGAGACCGGCCTGTAGTTGACCCCGATCAATACAGACCTCGCAGTCCTCGGCGGCCGGCATCAGCAGCGCCACCAGCGGTTTGTCTTCGTTATCCAGCGCTCGGGTAATGATCCTGTTGCTGCAGGTGCGTTTGATAGTCAGCATATTTTACGACTTCAGTTTTTCTCGCAGCATGGCGTTGACCTGTCCCGGGTTGGCCTTGCCCTGCGACTGTTTCATGACCTGTCCTACGAAAAATCCCAGCACCTTGTCCTTGCCGGCTCGGAACTGTTCCACCTGGTCGGGATTGGCGGCAATGACATCGTCGATTAACGATTCGATGGCGCCGCTGTCGGTGATCTGTTTCAGGCCGCGCGCCTCGATGATGCCGTCGGCATCGCCTTCGCCCTGCCACATGGCTTCGAAGACTTCTTTCGCTATCTTGCCGGAAATCGTGTTGTCGGCAATGCGCGAGATCAATTGCGTCAGCATTAGCGGCGTTATCGGCGACTCGGAAACGTCGATACCCGCCTTGTTCAGCGCGCCGGTCAGGTCGCCGAGAATCCAGTTGGCGAGCTGGGCGTTCTGTTCGGGCGCCGCCGCCAGCGCGGCTTCGAAATAGGCCGCGGTTTCACGGCTCGCGGTCAACAGTTCGGCGTTGTAATCAGACAGCCCGAGCTCGTCGATGTAGCGTTGTTTCTTTTGCTCGGGCAGTTCCGGCAACGAGGCGCGGATGGCTGCGATGTCTTCGTCGGTGATCGCCACCGGCAGCAGGTCGGGATCGGGGAAGTAGCGATAGTCGTTGGCCTCTTCCTTGCTGCGCATCGAGCGGGTTTCGTCACGCTCGGAATCGTACAGCCGGGTTTCCTGGACCACGCTGCCGCCGTCCTCGATGAGGTCGATCTGGCGCTCGATTTCGAAATTGATCGCGCGTTCGAGAAAGCGGAAGGAGTTGATATTCTTGAGCTCGGCGCGGATGCCCAGTTTTTGGTCGCCCTTGCGCCGTACCGAAACGTTGGCGTCGCAACGGAAGGAGCCTTCCTGCATATTGCCGTCGCAGATTTCCAGGTAGCGCACCAGCGAGTGGATCTTGCGCGCGTAGGCGACCGCCTCTTTGGCGGAACGCATGTCGGGCTCGGAGACGATTTCGAGCAGCGGCGTACCGGCACGGTTGAGGTCGATACCGCTTTGATCGGGGAACTGGTCGTGAATCGATTTGCCGGCGTCTTCCTCGAGGTGCGCTCGCGTGATGCCGATTTCCTTGTGCTCGCCCTCGGCCGGGCTGATGAAGATGTGGCCCTTGCCGACGATGGGCAATTCGAACTGCGAGATCTGGTAACCCTTGGGCAGGTCGGGGTAAAAGTAGTTCTTGCGCGCGAACACCGAGCGGTGGTCGATCTCGGCGTCGATGGCGACGCCAAAACGAACCGCCATGGTAACGGCTGCGCGGTTCAATACCGGCAAAACGCCCGGCAGGCCGAGGTCGACCGCACAGGCCTGGGTATTCGGATCCGCGCCGAATGCTGTCGACGCGCCGGAAAATATTTTGCTTTTGGTGGCCAGCTGGGCGTGTATCTCGAGGCCGATTACGCTTTCCCATTCGCTCATTGGAACGCCTCCGGGACCTGCAGGTGCCAGTCGCTGACCTGTTGGTAACTATGCGCGGCGTTGAGCAGCCCGGCTTCGTCGAAGTAGTTGCCGATCAACTGCATGCCTACCGGCAGGCCGTCACTGAATCCCACCGGCAGCGACATGCCCGGCAGTCCAGCCAGGTTTAGCGAAATGGTGTAGATATCCTGCAGGTACATGCTCACCGGGTCGTCGGTCTTGGCGCCGATTTTAAACGCGGTTTCCGGCGTGGTCGGACCCAGGATCAGGTCGACGTCGTCGAAAGCCTGCTGGAAATCCTGCTTGATCATGCGCCGCAGCTGCTGTGCCTTCAGGTAATAGGCGTCGTAGTATCCGGCGGAAAGCGCGTAAGTGCCGATCATGATGCGCCGCTTCACCTCGGCGCCGAAACCCTCGCCACGCGAGCGCTTGTAAAGGTCTTCCAGATCGACCGGGTGTTCGCAACGATGACCGAAGCGAACGCCGTCGAAGCGTGACAAATTGGATGAGCATTCCGCCATCGCGATCACGTAGTAGGTCGGAATCGACAGGCCGGTGTTGGGCAGCGATACGTCTACAATCTCGGCGCCGAGTTTGCGCAGCTCGTCGATCGCGGTCTCGATCACGCCGGCAATCCTGCCGTCGAGGCCGTCGGCGAAATACTCTTTCGGCAATCCGATTTTCAATCCCTCTATACCCTGCCCGAGCGCGCCGCTGTAATCCGGCGCCGGCTGTTCGGCAGAGGTCGAATCGCGACCATCGAAACCCGACATGGTTTGCAGCAGCAAAGCGCAATCCTCCGCGCTGCGCGCGAAAGGACCGCCCTGGTCGAGGCTCGAGCCGTAGGCGATCATGCCGTAACGCGATACCCGTCCATAGGTCGGCTTGATGCCGGTAACGCCGCACAGGGCGGCGGGCTGGCGAATCGAGCCGCCGGTATCGGTGCCGGTCGCTCCGGGCGCCAGGCCGGCCGCGACCGCCGCCGCGGAGCCGCCCGACGAGCCGCCCGGCACGTGTTCGGTGTTCCACGGGTTGGCGACGTTGCCGTAACTGGAATTTTCGTTGGAAGAGCCCATCGCGAATTCGTCCATGTTGGTCTTGCCGAGCATGACCGCGCCGTCGCGCTTGAAATTTTCGATCACGGTGGCGTCGTAAGGGGCGATGAAGTTATCGAGGATTCGGGAGGCGCAGGTCGTTTTCACGCCATCGGTGCAAAACAGGTCCTTGTGCGCCAGCGGTACGCCGGTCAGTGGCGCTACCTCGCCTTTGGCAAGCGCCGCGTCGGCCGCTCGCGCCTGTTCGAGCGCTATCTCGTCGGTGACGCTGATAAAGCAGTTGAGCGCCGGGTTGTGCCTTGCGATTCGCGCCAGGTAATCCTGGGTGATCTCGACACTGGAAAACTCGCCCTTGTTGAGCCCGCGTTTTATTTCAGTGATGCTGGCGGCCATTACTCGATCACCTTCGGAACCCGGTAAAGCCCCTGTTCGACATCCGGCGCGATCTTTTGAAACTTGTCGCGCTGATCCGTTTCGGTGACTTCGTCGTCGCGTAAACGCTGGGTTGCATCGAGCGGATTGGAGAGCGGCGCAACGCCGCTGCTGTCGATCTGGTTCATCTGGTCGACGAGGTCGAGAATACTGGATAAATCGGCCGCGTAGCGATCGATATCGGCCTCGTCGATATGCAGTCGCGCGAGGTGGGCGATGTTGCGAACGTCCGTAGGTTTAAGACTCATTTCAGGAAAAATCTAACGCGCATTGGAAAAGCCCGCAAACTTACCACAATTTCACCGCTTGTATAAGCAAAAGACTGATTTTTAAGGTATTTCGCCTTGTGAAAATCACCCGCCATTGCTAGAGTACGCTCGATCTGTGCTATAAGTAGCGTAGCCCCTGCGATTTCAGTTCGCAGGCACTTCAAAAAACACACGACGGGTTAAAAAACACAGCATGTTTGGAGCTATTCGCGGCCTGTTATCCAACGACTTATCGATCGATCTGGGTACAGCCAATACGCTTATTTATTCCCGAGGCCAGGGAATTGTCCTGAATGAACCATCGGTAGTCGCCATACGCCAGGATCGTGGTCCGGGCGGGCCCAAATCGATCGAGGCCGTCGGTACCGACGCCAAGAAAATGTTGGGTCGAACGCCGGAAAACATAACCGCCAAGCGGCCGATGAAGGACGGTGTAATCGCCGACTTCACCTATACCGAAAAAATGCTGCAGCACTTCATTCGCAAGGTGCACGAAAACCAGTTCATGCGGCCGAGCCCGCGCGTTTTGATCTGCGTACCCTGCGGCGCCACCCAGGTCGAGCGGCGCGCGATTCGTGAATCGGCGCTCGGCGCCGGCGCGCGCAAGGTCTACCTGATCGAAGAGCCGATGGCGGCGGCGATCGGCGCCGGTATGCCGGTCGACGAAGCGCAGGGCTCGATGGTGCTGGATATCGGCGGCGGCACCTCCGAAGTTGCGGTCATGTCGCTCAACGGTATCGTCTATTCGGCTTCGGTCAGAATCGGCGGCGACCGTTTCGACGACTCGATCATCAACTACGTGCGCCGCAACTACGGTATTCTGATCGGTGAGGCGACCGCGGAAAGAATCAAGGTCGAAATCGCAGCGGCCTATCCGGGCAAGGACTTGCTCGAAATGGAGGTCAAGGGCCGCAACCTTTCCGAAGGCGTGCCGCGCAGCTTTACCCTCAACAGCAATGAAATTCTCGAAGCCCTGCAGGATCCGCTTTACGGGATTATCTCGGCGGTCAAGAATGCGCTCGAGCAAACTCCCCCGGAACTGGGTTCGGATATTGCCGAACGCGGTATCGTGCTGACCGGCGGTGGCGCCCTGTTGCGCGATCTCGACCGGCTGATCATGGAAGAAACCGGTTTACCCGTGATCATCGCTGAAGATCCACTGACCTGCGTCGCCCGTGGCGGTGGCCGGGTGCTCGAAATGATCGATGAACATGGACTGGATTTCCTGGCGGTAGAGTAAAGCCGGCGCTCACCGCCTAAATGAAGACACTACTCCAGGCACGTGGCGCATCGTTAAAGGCGCTGTTTCTGGTCGTGATATCGATCACCATGATGGTCGTCGACCACCGTTTCCATCATCTTGAAGTGGTGCGCACCAATATTTCACTGGCGCTGTCGCCGTTGCGCTACCTTGTCAGCCTGCCGGTTACCGGCGGTAACTGGATCGGTGACTGGTTCACTTCGCATACCGAGCTGCTGAACGAAAACGCCGCGCTCAAGGCCGAGGGCCGAATCCTCAATGCCAGGCTGCAAAAGCTCGAAATCCTGGCCGAGGAAAACGAGCGCCTGCGCAGCCTGCTCGGCTCGGCGCGTAAAATCGCCGACGATGTTATCGTCGCCGAGCTGTTATCGGTCGATCAAAACCCCTATCGCCAGCTAATCGAAATCAACAAGGGCAGTAGCGACGGCATCGAAATCGGTCATGCCGTAATCGACGATTTCGGCATCATGGGGCAGGTTATTCACGTCAACCCGCAGTCTGCCACTACTATCCTGATCTCCGACCCGGAGCACGCGATACCGGTGCAGTTTGTCCGCAGCGGCACGCGTTCGGTCGCGTTTGGACGAGGTTCGACCAGCCAGCTGGAATTGCGCTACCTGCCGGCGACCGCCGATATCAAGATTGAGGACGAACTGGTGACCTCGGGGCTGGGGGGACGATTCCCGCCCGACTACCCGGTGGCCAGGGTTACCGAAATCAACGAGGACAGGGTGCGAGGATTTGTAACCGTGTTCGCCCAGCCCAAGGCGCGGCTCGATTCCAGCCGCGAAGTACTCGTGATCAAGCCCCGGCAATAAGATGTCGAAATTGCGATACCTGGTGGTATACCTGAGCCTGGTGGTGGCATTGTTGCTAATGATTCTGCCCTTGCCCCTGCCCGACTGGGTGCAGATTTACCGGCCCAACTGGGTTGCGCTGGTTCTGATTTACTGGAGCATGGCGTTACCGAAGCGAGTCGGCCTTTGGTTTGCGTTTTTTACCGGGCTGGTGCTCGATACCTCGCAGGGCACGCTGCTCGGGCAGCATACGCTGGCGCTGGTCGTTATCATTTTCATCAATATGAACTTTTACCAGCGCATTCGCGTGCTGGCGATGGCGCAACAATGTATTTACGTGTTCGTGCTGCTGCTGATAAACCAGCTGGTCGTTGTCTGGGTCGAGGGCATGATGGGACGAACGCCGCCGCTGCTGTCATTCACCGGCGGGCCATTTATCGGCATGCTGTTCTGGCCATGGGTGTTCGTGATTCTGCGGGATATCCGGCGCAAGGCGATACTGAAATGAATTCTCCCACGCAACCGGATTACGATTACATCGATAGCGACGCCGAGCTGGCTGCTTTTTGCGCTACCCTCGCCGCGGCTTCCTATTGCGCCATCGATACCGAGTTCATTCGTGAAAGCACCTATTATCCCGAGCTGGCGCTGATTCAAATTGCCAGTGAGAACCTGCTGGCCTGTATCGATCCGTTGGCCATCTCCGATTTTTCACCGTTGGCCGATATTCTGGCCAGTCCCGACTTGCTAAAGGTTTTTCACTCGTCGTCGCAGGACCTGGAAATTCTCTACCAGAAATTTGCCGCGGTACCGGCGCCGGTTTTCGATACCCAGCTTGCCGCCGCGGTGCTGGGCTACAATCACCAGATTTCCTATGCCGACCTGGTGCGGCAAGTTACCGGGGTTCAGCTGGAAAAGAAACATACTCGCGCCAACTGGATACGCCGGCCGCTGAGCCGCGACGAGCTCGATTACGCGATGGACGACGTGCGTTACCTGCTGGCGGTTTACCAGGATCTGAATGCGAGACTGGAATCCGGCCGGCGTTACAGCTGGATCGAAAAGGATTTGCAGGCGATGAGCGATGCCGGCAACTACGAAGTCGATCAGTCGCAGCTGTGGAAGCGGCTTCGTGGCGTGCAAAAGCTGAAGGGCGAAAAACTGCAAATAGCCAGCGACTTGTGCCGATGGCGAGAGCAGCTGGCGCAACAGCAGAATCGCCCGCGGCGCTGGATAGCCAAGGACGATGCGATAATCGAGATCGCACGGCAAAAGCCGGAAACAATTCACGCGCTGTCGAGAATACCGGAACTCAGCGACAAGACCGTCAAACGGCACGGGGAGAAACTGCTGCGCATAGTTGCCCAGGCGGCCGACAAGGATTCGGCGCAGTGGCCGCAACACGACAGGATAAAGAACCTGGACTCGCGCCAGATGGCGCTTGGTGACTGCCTGATGGCATTGTGCCGGATGATATCAGACAGTAACGATATCGCCCTCGCAACCCTGGCGACGCGCAAGGACATCGATAACCTGATTTTGAATCAGAAGAGCAGCCGCCTGACACAGGGCTGGCGTTTTGCCATGGCGGGCGAGCAATTACTCGAATTCATTCATGGGCAGTCGTCGATCAGCGTCGACGG
>CALJQI010000298.1 GCA_937980285.1 uncultured Gammaproteobacteria bacterium
ATATCAGATCAATCGCCGGTGTTTGATAGGTCAGGCTCGCGTTAACCCCCGATTTGCCCGACCGGTCTCAGGTTGCACCGATTCCAGCTAAAAAGCTATCATCCGTGTGATGAACAACCTGATCGCCTGCCACGGCTGCGACCTGCTGGTCGACGTGGGCAGCCTGGAAGACGACAGCCGGGCCTATTGCCCGCGTTGTGGTCATTTCCTGACCCGCTACCAGAGCGACGGCATGAGCCGCGTGCTTGCCTACAGCATTAGCGCCATCATTCTGCTTTTAGTTGCCAGCAGCTTCCCTTTTCTGTCGTTCAAATCCGCCGGCCTCGAAAGCGTGATGACACTCTACGAGGCGCCAGGGTCGCTGGCGCGTTACGGCATGCCGGCGCTGGGTCTTATCGTGGCCACCTTTACCATTATCGTCCCGTCATTGATATTGCTGTTGATGGTGATGATCAGCCTTCCCCTGATCTTCGGCTGGCGCGTTCCCTGGCTGCATAACGCCGCGCGCACCATTTTCGCGCTGCAGAGCTGGTCGATGGCCGAGGTATTCATCATCGGGGTACTGGTCAGCCTGGTCAAGATTATGTCCCTGGCGACAGTGGTACTGGGCATTTCGTTCTGGGCTTACGGCGCCTTCAGTATCGTATTCATTATGGCCCTGGTCACGCTCGATCGTTTCCAGTGCTGGCAACTGATTGATCAACTGGAGGCGCGGGAGTGACTACCGACGCCGAGACCGCCGCAGATCGAGACCTGGCTTCCTGCCATACCTGCTGCAAGCTGTCCCCGGCCAGTTTGCATCACTGCCCCCGCTGCGGCGCGACACTGCATCTGCGAATTACCGACAGCCTGCAGCGTACACTGGCGCTTTTAATTACCGCCTGCGTGCTTTATATTCCGGCTAACGTTTACCCGATCATGATCACCGAGTACCTCGGCGTGCCGACGGCCAGCACGATCATGGGCGGTGTCGTAGTGCTGGTGCAACTCGGATCGATTCCGGTGGCAGCTGTCATATTCATTGCCAGCGTGGCGGTGCCACTGGCGAAAATCGTGGCTCTTTTTTATCTCACCTGGAGCGTCGACCGACACCGGTTTGCAAACCCGCGCCAACGCACCAGGATTTATGTAATCGCCGAATTCATTGGCAAATGGTCGATGATAGACGTGTTCGTCGTAGCCATCCTGGTGGCGCTGGTGCAGCTGCAGGGGCTACTGGCTTTTTATCCGGGCATTGCGGCCTACAGTTTTGCCGGGGTCGTGGTGGTGACGATGCTGGCGGCCGAGAATTTCGATTCTCGTTTGATATGGGACCAGCTGGAAAGCAAAAAGTATGACAACAGCAAAACCTGAAGTCAGCAAAGGTAGAAAATTTACCGCGATCTGGATTATCCCGATCACCGCGGTGGTGATCGGCGCGTGGATGGTCGCGTGGACCTACCTGACCGAGGGTCCCGAAATCCGCATCACCTTCGATACCGCCAGGGGCCTCACGGAGGGTAAAACCGTGGTCAAGTTCCGCGATGTCGAAATGGGGCAGGTACAGCAGGTTTTACTGAGCGAGGATATGCAAAGCGTCACCGCGGTGATCAAAATGCGGCGCGAGGCGGAACCCCTGCTGCGCGACGATACGCAATTCTGGATCGTCACCGCGCAAATCGGCGGCGGCGCCATCACCGGCCTCGAAACCATACTCTCCGGCGCCTACATCCAGATCGAGCCGGGCATAGAAAGCGGCAAGAAGCGTGATTTCGTCGCTCTCGAGAAGCCGCCGCCGACGCCCATCGACGCCCCGGGAATCCGTTTGACGCTGGAGAGCGAACGATCGTCCTCGGTGAGCACCGGGGACCCGATCCTGTATCACGGATTCAAGGTCGGGCGCGTCGAGAGCATGACTTTCGATCCCGAGAAGAAGCAGTTTAAACACGTCATATTTATCGACGCGCCTTACGATTCCCTGGTCAATAGCGCCACTCGCTTCTGGGATGTCAGCGGCATCTCCCTGAGCGCGGGTGCCGAGGGCTTCCAGGTTTCCACCGGCTCGATAGAGTCGATCCTGCTCGGCGGCGTCACCTTCGGCGTCGCCCCCGGTCTCCAGCCCGGCGAAGCGGTGGAAGCGAACACCAGTTTTCGCCTTTACCCGACGTTCAAGGATATCCTCGAATCCCCTTACCAGTACCGCGGCTACTACGTGGTCGCCTTCAAGCAGTCGGTCAAGGGGTTGCTGCCGAAATCGCCGGTCGAGTACCGCGGGATTCAAATCGGCGAGGTCGAAAGAATCATGCTGAAGGAGTTGGTAGAAAAGGGCCTGCGCGATAACAGTGAACCGCAAGGCTTGCCGATCCCGGTGCTGATTTACCTCGAGCCGGCTCGATTCGCGCTGCCGGACGCACAGGCATCGCTGGACCTGATGCTGGAAACCTTCATGATCAGCGTCGAAAACGGTATGCGTGCAACACTGGGTCAGGGCAACCTGTTGACCGGCGCCCAGGTTGTCGAACTCGATTATTTCGAAGACGCACCCGCTGCCAAAATAGAAGAATTCGAAGGCTATCCCACACTGCCCACCATCGTCACCGGGCTGAGCGGACTGGAACACAAGATTTCGAGCCTGTTGGACAAGGCCAACGATATGCCGATCGGCGAAATCATTAGTTCTCTCAACCTCGCCGTAGCAGAGTTGACCGCAACGCTGAAAGCCGTGCGCGGTATCGCGGAAAGCGAAAACCTGAACAAGCTGCCGGCCGAGCTCGAAGGCACGTTGGCGGCATTGCGCAGCCTGCTCGAATCCGAGGACACCCGCGCGATTCCAGGTGAAGTTCTCGCCTCGATAGAGGCATTGCAGGCGATACTCGAAGACGAGGGAATCCGCGAGATTCCAGGGGAACTGAAAAGCACGCTGTCGGCGGCGAAGTTCCAGTTGCAGGGCGAGTCGCCCGAAGCCTACCAGCTCAACAAGACCCTGAAAGAAGTCGAAACGACGGCGCGCGCGTTACGAGAATTTCTCGACACCCTAGAGAAAAAACCCGAATCGCTGATACGCGGAAAATCGGAAACAGGACAATAACGGGAGTTATAAAAATGCCGCAAGCCCGCTTCCCCATCTTGGCAGCCCTGGCCTTACTGGCGCTATCGGCCTGCTCGTCATCGCCGCCGTCGCGCTACTTCACGCTAAGCCCGATCGACGCCGAGTTTCAGCAGGACCCCGACGACTCGATAATAATAGGGCTCGGGCCGTTTCGCATGCCGGATTACCTGAACCGTTCGCAAATCGTCACCCGTGGCGCCAACTCCGAAATCCAGGTCGACGAATTCAACCGCTGGAGCGAACCGCTGACAACTTCGCTGCTGCGTATCGTATCGACCGATGTCGACAACCTGCTGAAGGGCGTGGTCGTGGTTGTGTTTCCGTACGAATCCTTTGTGCGCGACCAGGTGAAATATCGACTGGTCGGCG
>CALJQI010000299.1 GCA_937980285.1 uncultured Gammaproteobacteria bacterium
CGTTGCCGAAATCGGCGTCGATGGGGTACGTCTACATGGCGCTATCGGCGACCGGCGTGATCTTTCTTCCGACCACCGCCAGGCTTGCGCCGCAAAGCGGCATTGAGCGGCGATGACGACCTGGCAAAGCGTAAAACACGGGTTTCGCACCTCCGCCGACTATTTCCTGTCGACTTTCATGTTCGGCGTCATGTTCGGCATCGCCGCGGCCGCCAACGGCATCGCGGACTGGCAGGCGCTGCTGATGAGTGCTTCGGTGTTCACCGCTTCCGGGCAGTTCGCCGCGCTCGAATTCTGGCAGGCGCCGCTGCCGCTAGCCACCATCGCGCTATCGGTTTTCCTGGTCAGCACGCGAAACATTCTGCTGGGCATGGCGATGACGCATCACTTCGATGGCCACAGCCTGGGGCGACGCATCGTCTGGCTGTACATGCTCAACGATCCCGGCGTGGTCAACAGCTTCCACCAGGAAGCAAGCGTCGACCGGCTGGGCTACGTCACCGGTTACGGCTTTTCGATGATGACCGCCTGGCTATGCTCGACGCTGCTTGGCCTGAACAGCGCCCACCTGTTTACGGCGCTGGACCTGGGTGCGGTCGATTTCGCCGGCCCTCTGGTAATGGCGACCATGATGATGCTGTTTTTCAAGGGTTCTAAATCGCCGCCCACGCCCTGGATCGTGTCCGGTATCGTGGCGCTGCTGCTGTTCGAAATCGGCGCCGCCGGCTACCTGATCCTGCTGGCTTCGGTGCTGGCCGGCATGATAGTGGCAATCATACAGGTGCGACGCGCCTATGGTTGACCAGCAGACAACCCTGATCGCGATCGCGATGATGGCGTTAATCGTTTACCTGACGCGCGTGACCGGCTATTTCATCGGCCTTCAACTGCGACATATTCGCGGCATTCAGCCAGTGCTCGAAGCCCTGCCCGGATGCGCTTTCATGGCGATCCTGGCGCCGGCGGTGCGCCAGGGCAGCCTCAGCGAAATCGTCGCCATGGCCTGCGTCATCCTGATCATGTGGCGCAGCAACAACGTGGTGATCGCCACCGGCACCGGCATGGCGGTACTGCTGTTCGGCGGACCCTGGCTGGATGCGAATTAACGCGCGGTATCCGGGCTGACGAAGCGCCAGGCAAAGACGTTACCGATCGCGGCAATCGGCAGGAAACCGGCGAACAGCCAGAAAGCGATGTCCTTGATCTGTCCGGCCGAGGCCTGCTGATCGATACCGAGACTGTTGGCAATCAACCCGCTGAGCGCGGCGCCGATGGCAAACCCGGTTTGCTGGGTAATCGGCAGCAGCGACGAGGTTCGATCCTTCTCAGCCGCAGGCGCGGCGCCGATAACGCGCTTGATGATAAAACCCCACATCATGCCGAAACCGCCGTTGAGCACGATAACGGCAAGCACGACGCCGAGCAGTGAAACCCGCGGCAGGAAGATCGCTATTGCGGCCAGCCCGACCAACGCGCAGGCGCAGCCGGCCTTGATCAGGCGAGGCTCCGCCTCTGCGCGCGTGCCCGAAAACAGGATCGCCGCGCTGCCCCAGGAAATCGTCTCCACCAGGATGACCAGCCCCGCCTGCAACGGCGACAGGCCGTACAGTTCGATCAGGATCAGCGGCCCGTACACCAGGAACGACATGATGCTGATAGACAGCAGGAATGTTGCGAGTATGCCGCTGCCGATGGCGTGCGACAGGTCGGTTACCTGGCTCGGCAGCATGCGTGAACGGGTAGCCGAAACATCGCGGAACACGAACAGGAACAACGCCAGGCACCCCAGGCCGATCAGGATGGGCGAGCCCACCGGGTGATAATAAGAACCCGACAGCGACACCAGCAGTATCGCCGCGCTCAGCAGCAACAGGCGAATAATCGGAATGCCCTCGCTACTGACATCCACCTCGGACTCGGAACCGCCTAGCAGGAAATGTACCGCCGGCACGAGTAGCAATCCCTGCGCCGCGAATGCCCAGTAAGCCAGGCGCCATTCGCCAACCGTGGCGAAAGCGCCGCCGATGACCGGCCCGCTGAAGGAAGACAGCATCCATACCGACGACAGGAAGGCGATCGTTTTCGGCACCAGGTGATTCGGAAAAAAGCGATCCTGACATACATAGACCAGCGCGATCAGGCCGCCGCCGCCCAGTCCCTGCAACACGCGGCCGACCAGCAGAACCGGCATGTTCGGCGCGGTTGCGACCACCGCGCAGCCCGCGGTAAAAACGAAGGCGGCGTAAATCATGGTCTTTTTCAATCCCTGGCGCGCCACCAGCAGACTGATCGACGCCGCGGCCGAAATTGAGCCGGCGAGATAGAGCGCAAAGGTCCAGCTGATCAGCTCGAGCCCGCCGATTTCCTCGATCGCGCTCGGCATCGTGGTCGCGGTCAGCATCGAATTGGAGGCGTGCAGCCAGAGCGCGAGCGCCAGCGTGACAAGCCTGGGCAGGTATTCGCGATTGAACAGGTCGCGCCAGGAGCCCTCTACTTCGCGCGCATTATTTTCCGGTGTCGTCGACATCGCGCGAATTCTAAACCGACTTATGCCAAACTGCGCATAACATTTTTTGCTACGAGCACAAAAGCGATCGCGCCGGTATCGAAAAGCGTTCTGCCGCCGGCATCGCAAATCAAGCAAATGCCAAGTGCCTCGATTTCGCTAAAAGCCGTTCTGCTGCTGGCCTCGCTATCGCTGTTCTGGGGCCTCAACTGGCCGGGCATGAAAATCATCCTGTCGGAAATGACGGTGTGGTGGTTTCGCGCCATGTGCCTGCTGGTCGGCGGCACGATCCTGATGACGCTATCGTCCCTGTCCGGAAACCGTTGCCGCCCGCGAGCCGGTGAAATCGTCCCCATCCTGCTCTGCGGCAGTTTCGCGATCCTGGGCTGGATGGTGTTTTCCGCCTACGGCGTTTCGCTGATGCCGGCCGGGCGCGCGTCGATCATTGCCTTCACCATGCCGCTATGGGCCACCCTGATCGCAGCCTGGATGCTCGACGAATCGGTTGACAGCCACAAGATACTCGGGCTGCTGTTGGGTTTGAGCGGTCTCGGAATATTGATCGGTTCTGATCTGGTTATTTTGAGACGCGCGCCGATCGGCGCATTTTTCATGCTGTTGGCGGCGATATCCTGGGCCATAGGCACGGTACTGCTGAAACGGATAAACTGGCAAATACCGACACTGAGCAACATCGCCTGGCAATTGCTGCTAAGCGCGGTTCCGGTAACGCTGATCGCCGCCGTAAGCGAGCCGCTGCCGGACATGACCGCGCTCAGCCTGCCCGCCGTCATCGCCCTGATCTACCTGTTCCTGTTCCCGATGAGCTTCTGCCAGTGGGCCTATTTCAAAACGGTCGGGCTTTTGCCGGCCTCGATCGCCGCTATCGGTACGTTGATGGTGCCGGTGGTCGGCGTCTACTCGAGCCACCTGATCCTCGGTGAAAAGGTCGGCCTCAACGATCTGCTTGCCTTGCTGCTGGTTTTATCGGCGCTGATTTTGGTACTGGTACTGCCTGCCTGGAAGCTGCGCCGACTCGGCACCATCGAGCATGGCGAGAACTGATCGATGAGGAAAGCCTGTCCTCTATTAGAGCCCTAGCCCGTGGAAGCGCGGCCCGATACGGATACGCGCACGGTCCAGTCGTAGCGGTCAGGCAGCTTGCCGTACTGTATGCCGGTGATTTCGTCGTAGAGTCGCTGCGTCAGCTCACCGGGCGAGGCTGAAGCGAGCGCAAAAACTTCGTCCTTGTAACCAATGCTCGCAACCGGGCAGATGACTGCGGCGGTGCCGGCGCCAAACATCTCTTCGACCTCGCCGGCGCGAAAGGCGTCCACCACTTCATCGATGCCGATGCGGCGTTCCTCGGCGGGCATGCCCCAGTCGTCGAGTAGCGTGAGGACGCTGTCGCGCACCACGCCGGGCAGGATGGAGCCTCCCAGCGGCGGAGTGACGACCTTGCCGCCGATCTTGAAGAACATATTCATCGCGCCAACTTCTTCGACGTAGCGATGCTCGTTGCCGTCGAGCCACAGTACCTGGTCGAAGCCCTGCTGGCGGCTCTCGTACCCCGGCAGCAGGCTGGCGGCGTAATTGGCTGCGGTCTTGGCCGCGCCCAGCCCGCCGATGCTGGCGGCGCGGGTGAATCGATCTTCCACGCGCAGCGATACGCCCTTTTCAAGATTGGTGAAATAGCTGCCGACTGGAGAAGTCATGATCAAAAAACGATAACTGTCGGCGGCGCGGACTTCGAGGGTTGCCTCGGTGCCAATGACCAGCGGTCGAATATAAAGCGACTGACCCCAGCGCGACGGAATCCAGTCCTGGTCAAGCTCTATCAACTGGCGGGTAGCGTTAATCATGATGTCGCGCATTTCATCCACGCCCATCGCCGGGATGCACAGCCGCCGGCAGGAATCATGCAACCGCCGGGCATTCATCTCCGGTCGAAAGATACGCACATCGGCATCCACCCCGCGAAAGGCCTTGTAACCGTCGAAAACGGTCTGACCGTAGTGCAGCATCGCAACCCCGGGCTCCAGCGGTATCGCCTGGTAAGGCAGGATTTCGGGATTACGCCAGGCGCCGTCCGCAAACTCCATGCTGAACATGTGATCGCAAAAGATCGCACCGAAGCCGAGGTTGTCGAAATCGACCTGCGAAAGTCGGCTTTGCTGGACCGGGGTGACCGGAAAGTCGGATAACTGCATGGATCTCGGTCCTTCGAAAATAGGTAACAGGATGATGAGAAAAGCTGCAGCATGTTAGCAGAACCGCGCGCGCGCTGCATCCATCCACTACCCCGTTCGCGGTCTAACCTGCCGAACCGGTGGCGGCTTTGCCGAATTCGAAAATCACGCCGTCGTGTGCGCCAGCGAATTCGGGATTAATCGCGCCGGCCGCATCGAGCCGTTAATTGTCGCTGGCAACGGGAGTGGGTTCGGTGGCCTTGCCGATTTCGATGCGCTTTTGCGTACCCTGGCGTTGAAAGTCGTTGCTTTCATCCGGCAAATCCCGCGCCAGCTGCTCGATACGCAGCCCCTCGGTCCGGGGCACGATACGCCCGGCGTCGGCGAGTCCCTGGTGGCGCGCCCAGACTGCATATTTCTTGTTGACCTGGTGCGGCTGGTAAACGCTCATGATGTCGGGAACGATATCGTACTCGAGCGTCAGGGCGCCGGCCTCGGCCGCCGCCGCGATCAATTCCTCGCCGGCGCGGGTACGCGCAATCAGCGCGTTGGTGCCGGGGTCGTCGACGCTGTCGACACGGTTCGGACCGCCGCCGATCCAGGTGTCCGATGCCGCGATATCGGCCGCTTCGCCGATGCCGTCGGGGCAAATCTTGCAGCGAAACGGCAGCGCCCAGGTGGTCTCGTCCTCGCCCCAGTAATCGATGTAGTGGAATTCCCGCGCTTCATCACCGGTCTCGACCCGTGTCGGGCCCGGGCAACCGCGTCCGCGGTAGCGCAGCGCGGTCACCTGCGCGGGATCGATGCCGACGCGGCGGAAAAAGTCGTTGGTGCCCTGCGGCGTTCCGTAACCGCCGCAAACCATGACCAGCATATACCTGACCAGCCGATCGACACGTTCGTCCTGTCTAGCGTAATTACGCAGTGCGGCGACGTCGCAGGGCTTGGCGATGAACGCAAACGGCCGGTTTCGAGCGAGCGCCGCCTTGATATCGACTAGCGGCGCCGCCGGCCCGTAGCGCGATCCCGCGGCTTCGAACACATCGCTTTCGTCGAAGCTCAGCGTCGCTTCACCGAAGCTCGGTTCGGTGGTCGATGCCTTGACATGCAGGACGAAGTCGACCCGTTTCGAGGCCAGCAGGTAATTGGCCAGCGCGGTCAGCACTCCGCCGGTGGAGCCTTCGAATCGAATCTCGGGATCGCCGGCCCAGGCGCGCACGATGCGTCGCCATGGACCCCAGACATTGTCGTGACGCGTATCCGCCTCGAGCAGGCTGCGCGGCAGGCCTTCGATACGGGTGCCAGGGCAAACCCGGTAAATGCAATCGACGATTTCGTCGTCGAGTTCGCCCTCGACCACCGGCTGCAGGTAACCGCTTAAGGTTTTGGTTACGCGCAGCCGCTCGACGCCGGCAACCGCCTGGCACAGACCGCAGCCAATGCAAAGCCCCTGCTCGACGATGGCGTACAGGCGCTCGCCTGGCGATTTAGAGTTACTCATATTACTGTCTCCATTTCCTCTCGCCGAAGCCACTGAAACTGACGGCTCAGGTGCCCATGTAAGGCGCGGCCGGCTCACCGGACAACTTGTCGAAAAGCGCTATCTCCCATTCCAGGTAGGCCCTGTTTTCGCGCATCAGGGCTTCGTAATCGGCATAGTCGGCGGGATCGAGGTCTCGATCCTCGAGAGGTTCGGCTGCATTGCCCGGCCCGCTTTGCAGATCGCCGCGGTCGGCATCGATGGTATACACGTAAACCCGCCGCCAGCCCATGCGCCGCAGCCACACGGCGGTGGTAACCGCACGTACCCAGTCCGAATCGATAAGGATCACCACCGAATTCCGCACCACCAGGTAGCGGTCGACGTTTTGCAACAGGTGCCCGCCCGGAACGTGCATCGATCCGGGGACATGCCCGCTTTCGAACTCTTCTCGACCGCGCACGTCGATCAGGTAGCGGCTGCGATGCTCGCGCGCGGCGATCGAATCGATGCGATCGATATGCCACCGCGCGGCAAGCTTATCGGCGATGGCTCGAATCAGTATCAGCGATTTGCTATCGGGATGCGGCAGGGATTCTTTATTGCCATGCTCGAGCTCCAGTCCCTCGAACTGCCAGGCCATGGTGCCGTTCTCGAGCGCCTGCACCCTGTTGCAGCCGGCGTCGATCAGGGTTTGCGCGCCGATGATGCTGCGCGTGCGCCCGCCGCAATGAACCACGACATCGGTGTCCGCATTGACAATCGGCAGCACGCGGTACAGGAGTTCCGCGCCAGGGCAAAGTATCGCGCCCGGGATACAGTAACTTTCATGCTCCTCGGCGGTACGCGAATCGATCAACAGGGTGGCTTCGCTACGCCGCTGCCGACGATGCAGTTCTGCCGCGGTCATCGCCGGCGTGGCACAGGACTTTTCGATGAATTCGCCGAAAGCCTTGCCCGGCACGCTGCTGCCGGAAAACAGCTTCCCGCCGCAGGCTTCCCAGGCGCCGATACCGCCGTCGAGGACGGCAAGCCGGGTATAACCGAGGGTTTGCAACAGCTCCGCGGCCGAGCCTGCCTCGCCTCCGCCGGCGTCGTATAAAACGCATAGCGTCTCCTGCCGCGGCACGGCGGCGGTAATCAGGCTTTGCAAACGTGATAACGGCAGGCTGGTGGCGGCGAGTAAATGATTCGCGCTGAAAACCGTCGCTTCGCGCGGATCGATTACGGCAAACTCTTCATCACCGTCGAACAATGCGCGAAAGGCTTCGATAGAGATTGGCTCGATCAACTCCCCTCCTGGTTGTTATTCCGCATCCGGGCCACCGTTGCGGATATCCTAGGCCGCCGCAAACGGTCAGGCATGCCGTCTAGTAAACCACCTAGTATCATCCCCGCGCAAGCGGGAATCTGCTAACGCGCCGAGGCATCGAAGTTCCGATGATTCGGATCGCCGCTTTCGCGGGGACGGCAGCGAGCGGAATCTCATCAACCATCGCCGCGGCGTCACAAGCGTAGCCAAATTTAAAAATATAGTGACTCGCAGATTGCCATTGCATACCATCGCGGAATCGAAAGATCGGAGCTGCAATGCCTGTTCCAGCAAAAATGAGAGCCGTCGTCTTAACCGGCCACGGCGGCCTGGACAAGCTCGAGTACCATGAAGACTGGCCGACGCCGCAACCGGGTCCGGGGGAGGTGCTGGTCAGGGTCGGCGCCTGCGGACTCAACAATACCGACATCAACACCCGAACCGCCTGGTACTCGAAATCGGTGACCGAGGGTATAACCGACGCCGGCGGCAAGGGCGGTTTCGATAACGCCGATGCGGACAGCGGCAGCTGGGGCAGTCGCGCTATCGATTTCCCCCGCATCCAGGGCGCCGACGTCGCCGGTAGCATCGCCGCGGTCGGCTCTGGTGTCGATGCCTCCCGCGTCGGCGAGCGCGTGCTGCTGGATCCATGGATCCTCGCCACCGGGGACTGGCTCGACGCCGGGCGCTCGATGTACTTCGGTTCCGAATGCGATGGCGGCTACGCCGATTACACCAGGATTCGCAGCGAGAACGCGATCCGAATCGAAACTTCACAGACCGACGCCGAGCTCGCTACCTACCCCTGCGCCTACAGCACCGCGGAGAACCTGACCGCCCGCAGCGGCCTGCAACCCGGTGAAACAGTCGTCATCAACGGCGCATCCGGCGGCGTCGGCTCGGCCGCGATCCAGCTGTGTCGGCTACGCGGCGCGCGCGTGATCGCGATCGCATCGGCGTCCAAGGCGGAACCGTTGCGGCAACTGGGCGCCGCGCAGGTTATCGATCGCAACCAGGTCGATCTCGAATCCGCGATTCGCGACGCCGCCGGCGGCAGCGTCGATGTCGCGCTCGATGTCGTCGGCGGCGACTCGTTCATGGCGCTGATCAATGCGCTGCGCCAGGGCGGGCGATACTCGAGCTCGGGCTCGATCGCCGGCCCGCTGGTCGAGTTCGACCTGCGTCAGCTGGTTTACAAGGACCTGCAGCTAACCGGTGCCACCATCGTTCCGCCGGGCACGATGCAGCGCCTGGTCGGCCTGATCGAGCAGGATTTGCTGCAACCGCTGCTGGCGCAGGCTTTCCCGCTCGAAGGTGTCGGCGAAGCGCAGGAAGCTTTTTTGCAAAAGAAGCACGTAGGCAATATCGTCGTCACCACATGAAGCCTTATCGCGATAACAAACACCGTATACGGCCGCGGTCGATGTATCGAGGAGTCGGCTAGGGTGGAGCAATTTGCAGCCATCGATCTCGGGTCGAACAGTTTTCATATGAAGATAGTTCGCGCCGAGGAACACGGGCTCACCGTCATCGATCGCGAACGCGACATGGTGCGACTCGCCGCCGGACTCGATGCCAACAACCTGCTAACCGACAAGGCCAGCGAACGGGCGCTCGGCTGCCTGTCGCGTTTTGGTCAGCGCCTGCGCGGATTAAAACCGGACAACGTGCGCATCGTCGGCACCAACGCACTACGCAAGGCGGAAAATTCGCGCCAGTTCATACGCGACGCGGAAAAAGCGCTCGGCTTTTCGATCGAAATAATTTCCGGTTTCGAAGAGGCGCGACTGGTTTACCTCGGCGCAGCGCAAACCCTGCAGGGAGACCGCGGGCGGCGCATGGTGGTCGATATCGGCGGCGGCAGCACCGAAATTATCGTCGCCGACAAGAGCGAACCCGTGTTCCTCGAAAGCCTGTCCATGGGTTGCGTCAGCAGCAGCGAAAAGTTCTTTCCCAATGGCGAGATCAATCATTTGCGCATGCGCCGCGCCATCTTGAGCGCAAGGCTCAAGCTGGAGCCCGACATAGCCGCGATCAAGGCGCTGCAGGCGAAGGACATTATCGGCACCTCGGGCACGGCGCGCGCTATCAGTAACGTGATTCGCGAGAACGGCTGGAGCGAAACCGGCATTACGCGCAAGGGGCTGAAAAAACTGGTCAAGGCGATCGTCAAGGCCGGCCACAGCGACAACCTCGACATCAGCGGGCTCAGCGAGGAGCGGCGCCCGGTGTTCGCCGGTGGCGTCGCGGTGTTAATGGCCGTATTCAAGGCGCTGGACCTGAAGTTCATGCGGGTGTCGGACGGCTCGCTGCGCGAGGGCGTGCTGCATGATCTGGTCGGCCGCGTGCTGCACGAAGACCGGCGAGCCGTCACCGTGCTCGAATTGATGAAGCGACACCATATCGACCTCGAACACGGCAGGCGCGTCTGCCAGACCACGCTGATGCTGTTTGACCAGGTCACGCAGCAGGGATTGCTGCAGCGCGAGCGA
>CALJQI010000300.1 GCA_937980285.1 uncultured Gammaproteobacteria bacterium
GTGCTATCGGGCTTTGCATGATCGGTTTTGCAACGCTCTGCAGAAAACGGGAAATAGCAAAAAAGCCCTACAATGGCGGCACCATTCCGGGAAGCATCATGTTCGGTATCGGCTGGGCCATGACCGGCGCCTGTCCTTCGATTGCGCTGGTGCAACTCGGGGAAGGTAAAATCGGCGCCCTGTTGACAATTTTCGGCATCGTAACAGGGGTATGGGTGTATCGGACCATCGCCGCGCCCAGCTTTCAACTCGATACCGGTGTCTGCGGCGAGTAAGCCGGCCCGGGTTTCGAATATCGGATAACCGATCCGCCAGCGTCGCAATCTACTGTGCGGCTATCTCGGCTCGAGCCTGGCCTGGCACCTGTAGCACGATCTCAGGCGCAGAGTCCTCGAGCGAGCATTCCTGCGCATTACTCGGTATCTGCCGCGCGGGAGTCGATTGCTCGCCATCGTGTGTAAAACCACGTATAAAGTGGGCCCGAGGTAAAACAGGCGAGATCGGTGAAAGCGCAGCTAAAAATCAGTCTTCAATGGATGCTGCTGGCACCGATGGCGGCCCTGGCCATTTCCTTTGCCAGTCATTACTGCCTGGAGTATTTTTCTCCCGGCAAGCTGAGCCCCCAGGGCGACCTGCTCAGCAGTTTTCCGCTCGCTTTGGTGTTGTCGCTATTGACGCCCTGGGGCTGGCTGATGTACGGCGGGCTAATGCTCATGCTTGCCGGCAAGCGGCGATCGGGCTTCTGGTGCTCGCTCGGCGGCGGGCTGATTCTGGGGCTGTTCTGGCCGATCTGGGCTTCGTATCTGAACCAGTAGCCGGTCCCGACAAAAAAGCGTTGCGGTGATCTGAAATCACTTGTCGATATTCCCGCGCTAGCCGGAATCAATTTTAAAAACACCACCATAATTCCAAACGCAGCCCGGGTGAGCGCTGGAGAAGGCCGGGATTGTATGCCGGCTCGGGGGACGGCACGACGGGATTCAGGATTGCGGCGGGATGGAGTAGGTACCGGTGGCGTGGGCGACGATATCTTCTTCGCTGTAAATCGAGACTTCGACCACTGCGAGGCGCTTGCCTAGCTTGATGATATTGCCCCTGGCCACGAGGTCGCATTGGGCCGGCTTGCGCAGGAAATTGATGTTCAGGCTGGTGGTCACCGCGAGCTTGATTTCACCCAGCAGGCTCAAAACCACGGCAAACATGCAGACGTCGGCCAGCATCATCATGAACGGTCCGGCAATGGTGCCGCCCGGGCGCAGCGAATTGTCGCTGTAGGGCAATACCAGCTCGGCAATGCCTTCTTCGATATCACGCAGGTAGATACCGCTATCGGCTGCCGAAGGCAATTCGATGCGTATGATTTCGTTGAATTTTTCGGTACTGACTTTGCTCATTCTGACTTTCGTGCCTGTGGCCTGGATTGATCTGAAGCGGCCCCTTAGTTAACGGCTTTGTATTGCCGATTGCAAGCGCTTCAACAGCCTTCGGCGGCAATCGCGTCATCATTGTCGACGATGTAGGCGAGCACCGACTGTCGCTTGCCGCGCGGTCAGATCCGTTGCCACGGAATCTTGCCGAAGTCGGCGCCGGCAAGGCGCAGGTCGGGAGCCGCGCCGATACGATCTAGCGCGATTTTTCGAGTCGAGGGTTTTTCCAGTTCCCTGGAGCCTGCGCCGATCCTGATCCGGCAGCTGCTGCACCGATCGAGCCGGTCACATGGCGAGGCGTGTGGAATCAAATCCACGCGCGGCCCGAATGAGCCGCGCGTAGACCAGGTTTTACTAACGGGCGTTGAGCCAGTCCGAAATGGCCGGTGTTACGGTCGCCTGCGCCTTGCCGCTGACGTAGATGCCGATATGGCCGCCGGGGAAGGACAGTTCGGTGTAATCCTTGCTGCCGATCAGCTTCGGCAGGATCTGCGAGGCCGCGGGCGGCACCAGGTGGTCCTGCTCGGCGAAGATGTTCAACACCGGAGTTTTCAGGTTTTTCAGATCGACATCGTGCTCGCCGATCTTGAGTCCGCCTTCGACCAGCTTGTTTTGCTGGTAAAAATCCTTGATGAACTGGCGAAAGGCTTCACCAGCCTGGTCAGGACTATCGAAGATCCACTTTTCCATGCGCATGAAATTCTTGACGTTCTTTTCATCGCTGATGATATCGACCATGGAGACGTACTTTTGTCCCATCAACTGGAACGGCTTCAGGTTGAGGAAGGTCCAGTTCAGCATTTCACCCGGCAGGTTGCCCATGGCGTCGACGATGGCGTCGATATCCATTTGCTGTACCCAGTGGCTGAGCATGTTGTCCGGGGTCTTGCAGTCCACCGGGGTTACCATGGTGACCAGGTTTTTGACCTTGTCCTGGTGCAGCGTGGTATAGCACAGGCTGAACACGCCGCCCTGGCAGATGCCGAGAATATTGACCTTGTCGACACCGTGGCGTTCGCGCATGACGTCGACGCAGCGATCGATGTAACCGTTGATGTAGTCGTCGAGGGTCAGGTACTTGTCGGCGCGATCCGGGTAACCCCAGTCGATCAGGTATACGTCCTGCCCGGTGTCCAGCAGCCCCTTGATGGTGGAGCGGTTTTCCTGGATATCGGCCATGTAGGGACGGTTGACCAGCGCGTAAACGATCAGCGTAGGGATCTTGTTTTGCACCACGCCTGTCGACGGCTGGTAACGGTACAGCTTGAGCTTGTCCTCGGCGTATATTTCCTCGCGCGGGGTGACGCCGGCGGAAATTTCCTCGGCGTCGAGCAGGTTCTTGACGCCCTTGCTCAGGTTCTGGTTGAACTGCACCAGTTCTTCGACCACCTGGTCGGAACGAAACGGAATGTTACTCATTTGTTCAGGCTCCTGCTTTGGCTCGGGTTACTTTGGCTTTTTTGGCGACTGCCTTCTTGACGGCCGGCTTTTTGGCGGCCGCTTTTTTGATTGCGGGCTTGCGTGGTTGCGCCGCCTTTGCCGCAACAGCCGGTTTGGCTGCCGCTTCGGGTTTGGCGGCGGCAGCGGGTTTGGCGGCGGCAGCGGGTTTG
>CALJQI010000301.1 GCA_937980285.1 uncultured Gammaproteobacteria bacterium
GTCAGCGAGGAAACGCTCGCCTTCGAGACAATGAAGAATGTCATCACCGGGGAAGGTCACTTCATCGGCGAGACCCAGACCATGGAAGCGATGGAGCGGGATTACTACTATCCGAGACTTGGAGACCGTCTAGAACCGACCGCCTGGGCCGAGGCCGGCGCCACCGACGCCTGGCAGCGTGCGAATGTAGAGGTGCGCGAAATTCTGCAGCGGCATCGGCCGAACTATATCGACCCGGCGACCGACGCCAGGATTCGCGATCAGTTCGAAATTCTGCTACCTGCTTGAATCTCCGGCAATCGAATCAATGGTCATCCCGCGCAAGTGGGAATCTTTTAACGCCACGTCGTTGCAAGATCCCGGCTCGGGCGGGCCGCGCAGGCGCCGGGATGACCAGCTAACGGTCATTCCCGCGCAAGCGGGAATCTTTTAATGCGCCGTCGTTGCAAGATCCCGGCTCGGGCGGGCCGCGCAGGCGCCGGGATGACAATAGGAATTAAAGGTGCGAAAGCACTTTAGATACAATGACGGGCTGTTTGGAGATCCCGGCTCGGGGGCCGGGATGACAACAGGAATAAAAGGTGCGAAAGCACCTTTTATTCCTGTTGTCACTTTTTCAAATGAAACAACGGCGGGAACAGTTCGTACTCGCGCAGACTTTCGGCGAGTATCGCGGTAAAGCTGTTTTTCAGGCGCGGATCGGTAAATACGCCCTGAATGTCGATGACGTCGAAATACTGATGCTCCTTGTACTTGGGATTCCACAGTATCAACGGGCATTCCTGCTTCGAATATATCGCCGTGCCCATGCCCTTGTGGATCGAGCGCACCTCGATTTCACCGGTTTCGTTGTTTTCGCTGAGATAAAGACAGGAATTAACCGTAACGTCAAAATACTTTTCGACCGCGGAGCGCGGGTGTATTTCGCCGATCACATGCACCATGCGGGTTACGTCGGCCTCGGGATCGACCAGATTGAACGGGCCCTGGATATCGTCACGGGCGAAGCTGTAAATCCCATCCTGGTAAACGATTTTACCGATCGTCAGTACATTGCCGACAATATTGGCCGCGTAGTACTTGTATATATCGTGGAAAATACTTTCCATCCAAATCGATTCCCGTTATCTAAGGCTGTCGCTAACGCAGCGCCCGCCTTCGGATGATACTTTCTCGTATAGGAAATAACCACGTATTAGCGCACATTTCGCTCAATCGCCCGCACTCAGCATATGCACGATTTTTTCGAGCAGGCTGGCGCTACGCAACGGATAGGGCGTGGCGATGACGAGCTTGCTGTCCAGTTCGACTTCCGCTTCGAAAGGCGCGACCAGGCTGCCGTCGTCGAGACTGGCGCGCACCAGCGGCCGGTGACCGATCAGAACCCCCGCCCCGTTCTGCGCCTCTTGCAGGGCCAGGCTGTATAGCGAAAAAGTAGGGCCGCTCGGATCGATGCCAAGCCCCGGCGCGGCCTCATCCAGCCACCGCTGCCATAGCCCGCCCCAGCGCGCATCGTGCAGGAACTGGCAGCCGGCAAGATCGGCGGGTTGCTTCAAGCGCGAGGCCAGCGCCGGCGAGCAAACCGGGAAGATGACATCCCTGCAGACTTCGACCGGGTACCCGGAAATCTCGTCCGAAGTAAAAAAAATACTCAGATCGTAAGGCTCTCGCAGCAGGTTGGGCGGGCGATCCAGCGCGGTAATCGAAATCCTGGCCTCCGGCGCGATCGCCCGCACCCGCGGTAGCCGCTGCGAAAGCCACAGCTGGGCAATGCTCGGTAAAACGGCGATTCGCACCTGGCGCGGACTGGCGTCGCTTCGCATCTTGATGACGGCGGCGCCGAGCTGGTCGAAGGCCGCGCTGAAATCATCGGCCACCGCCTTGCCCAGGGTTGTCAGGCGCACACCCTGCGACATGCGCTCGAACAGCGCGGCCCCGGCCCAGGCTTCCAGCGTCTTGATATGCTGAGCTACAGCGCCCGGCGTCACCGCGAGCTCAACCGCGGCGGCCTTGAAACCGCCAAGGCGCGCGGCCGATTCGAATGCGCGCAACGCGTTCAGCGGCGGGGCTTTGGCTTTTGGCGGTGTTAACACGACAATCAGGCATAGTTTTTCTACGGCTATAAAATAGCAAAACTGGTTTGATACCGCCAATCGTAATTGCTAGATTTGCATCATCGTTAATCCGCTTCACCGCTGGAGACCATTCATGCCCGACCCGCAACCCAAGTTCTGCCTGTCCCGCGCCGAGGACGCCCATTTCGAGCCGATGCACGGCTACCGCGACTGGCTCAAGATTCGCGACCTCGGATTGAGCGACGCCACTAATGGCAAGTATGATGCCTGGATTACGCGCGCCAACGATCTCGGCGGCACCACCGGCCGGCATTATCATAACTATGATTTTCAGATCATGTACGTAACCCGCGGCTGGGTGAAGATGTACTACGAGGGCGAGGGCGAATTCGTACTCAATGCCGGCGACTTCGTCTACCACCCGCCAAAGCATGTACACGATTTCATGGAATACTCCGACGATATCGAAATCTTCGAGCTGGCGTCTCCGGCGAACCACCATTCGATCGATGTCTGACTTCTTCAGCAGCGAGGTCGGCGCCACCGACCCCTTGATCGCGAACGCGCTGGATAACGAACTCGCGCGCCAGCAAACCCAGATCGAACTGATCGCGTCGGAGAATATCGTCAGCCGGGCGGTGCTCGACGCGCTCGGCCATGCGATGACCAACCAGACGTTAGAGGGCTATCCCGGCAATCGCTTTCACGGCGGCGGCGAGTTCGTCGACGTGGTCGAGCAGGCCGCGATCGACCGCGCGCGCGAACTGTTCGGCTGCGATTACGTCAACGTACAGCCGCATTCCGGCACCCAGGCCAACCAGGCTGTGTTTTTCGCCACCGTCAAACCCGGCGACCGTATTCTCAGTCTCGACCTCGCAGCCGGCGGTCACCTCAGTCACGGCGCCGCGCCCAACCAGTCAGGCCGCTGGTTCGACGCGCATCATTACGGTGTCGAACGCGATACCGGCCTGATCGATTACGACCGGGTCGCCGACATCGCCGACGAGGTTAAACCCCAACTGCTGATCACCGGCGGCTCGGCCTACCCGCGGATAATCGACTTTGCTCGCATGCGCGAGATTGCCGACGCGGTCGGCGCGCTGCTGCTGGTCGACATGGCGCATTTCGCCGGCCTGGTCGCGGCTGGAGTCCATCCCTCGCCGCTGCCGTTTGCCGACCTCGTTACCTGCACCACCACCAAGACCATGCGCGGCCCGCGCGGCGGGCTGATCCTGGCGCGCGATGCGAAATGGGCGAAGCCGCTGCAGTCGGCCATTTTCCCGGGGGTCCAGGGCAGCCTGCACAGCCAGATCATCGCCGCCAAG
>CALJQI010000302.1 GCA_937980285.1 uncultured Gammaproteobacteria bacterium
GTCTGGTAGGCGCGGCTGAGGCAGATATTGCCGGTGAGGTTGAGCACCGATGCGAAGATTGCAAACAATCCCACGGTCAGGGTCAGCTCGGGCCAGCCGATGGCGACGAAGGGCATGGATTCGCGCAACTCCGGCGCCAGCGGAAACGCACTCAGCAGCAAAATGCCCAGGCAGCCACAGGCGATAAACGCAATCCCGACCGCGAACGCCAGCGCCAGCGGGCTTTCGTTACGGCAGGCGCGGCGCAGCGTGAGGATATTGGTGGCGTAAAAAAAGCCGGCGATGATCGGCAGGATCTGCACCGTCGAAAAATCCTCGTGCCAGGGGCTGAGCACGAAGGCGGCGCCGACGGCGCCCACCAGTAATGCGCCGACGCGCCAGACGCCTACACGCTCGCCCAGCACCGGTGCCGCCAGCAGCGATACAAACAGTGGATAGGTGTAAAGACCGGCCGCCATCTGCGGCACCGACAGGAACGGCGCGCCGGCGAAAAAGAAGAACATGCAAACCGTCAACAAGGCCGCTCGCAGGTAAACCGGGCGCCAGTTCCTCGGCGTCATCAAGCCGAGGCTGCCGCTGGCCAGCGCGAGCAATACGATAAAGCCGAGATTTCCTATCGAGCGCAGGGTTTGAAACTGCCAGAACGAGGTGTCGCTCGACATGAGTTTGACCAGCGAATCCTGCAATGCGAGTACGAACACACCCATCAATAACAGGGCGAGCGCGGACAGGGGGCGATCGCCGCCCGGATGTTGCAGCAAGCTGAGTTTCATATGGCGGCGTTGTAAAGGGCGCTGTTCTTAGGTTGGAGGTAGTGTAAAGCAGAAAACCGTGCCCTGGCCATCCCCCTCGGATTCGATCCAGATTTCGCCGTCGTGGACTTCGATATTGCGCTTCACCAGGGCAAGGCCGATGCCGGTGCCCGGAATTCGGGCGTCGAGCCTATCGAACAACTCGAAAACCCTTTCATGGTAGCGGGGATCGATGCCGGGGCCGTTGTCCGAGATGCGACAAACGATTTTGCCGTCCTCGACCTGCGCGCCGATGGTTATTTTTGGCGGCCTTACCTGGCTGCTGAATTTAAGCGCATTTTCCACCAGGTTCTGGATCACTTCGCGAATGCGTACCGGATCGGCATAGACATCGGGCATATTTGTCTCGATGTTGACTTCGCCCTGGTACTGCTCGACCACGCCCGCCATGCGCTTGGTCACGCCCTTGCATAGCCTGGACAGGGAAAACGTCTCGGAAGGATGAACCACGCGGCCGACGCGCGAGAGCTCGAGCAGATTGTCGAGCTGCCGCCCCATGGTTCTTACCGCCGAGGTGATCATTTGCATATCCTTGTGAATCTTTTCGCTGTCGCCGGTTTCCAGGTCCTGTTCCAGCAAACCCATGAAACCATTGATCGTGACCAGCGGCGACTTGAGCTCGTGAGAAACGGTATAGGTGAAGCGTTCGAGCTCGGTATTTTTCTTCTCCAGTTGCTCTTCGAACTGCTTGCGCTCGGTGACATCGACCACGGTTACCAGGTACTGCGGTCCGATATCGGAGCCGTAACCGTTGACCAGCGTGACCTCGATCCTGGCCCAGACCACCTCGTCGTCTGGCTTGAGGTAACGCTTGAGCAAGTTGTATTCCGTGATCTTGCCCTGGCGCAACATATCCAGCCGGGCGGCGCCCTCCGCCACGTCGTCCGGATGCGTCAGGCCCTGCCAGCCATTGTCGACAATCGATTCGCGGCTGCGTCCGACAATCTTGCAATAGGCGTCATTGGCTTCCAGGATCTCGTCGCTGTCGAGGTCGGCGAGCACGATCCCGACCGGGGATGAACTGAAGATAGTGCGGAATCGCGCCTCGGCCTCGGCGATGATGGTCTTGCGGCATTGAATGCATTCCGCAGATAGCTGCTTCGCCTGCATTAGCGGATGTCCTTGCGAGCCGGGATGCGATATTCCTTCATGAAGCGATTGCGGGGTCAGTCTTTGTAATGCATTAATGATAGATCAGAATTCAGGGCTAACCAGGCAAATTCCCTGCACATAGTTAAATTCAATGACGCTGGATTTCGCTGTGATTTCCCGAGTGGGGACAGAGTCGACTAAGTCTTACAGCAGAGATTGTCCGATGCGTAATACGCTGCACAACAAGCCGTCGATGTGTTCGGCGCGGGTCGCGTGATTGATGATGCAAACCCGTAACACCGGCCTGCCGTGTACCCGGGTTGCGGACATCAGGTAGTGGCCCTCGAGCTGGATCCGGTCGCGTATTTCGCTATTGATTCGATCGATTTCCAAATCGTCAGGGCCCGCGGGCCGAAATCGAAAACAGAGAATGCAAAGCTGCGGCTCGACGATAAGCTCGAGATCTTCATGGTCTCGAATCAATTCGGCCAGGTACTCGGCGCACTGTACGTTGTGCAGTGCGTTGCGCCCCAGCCTTTCGATGCCGTAGCAGCGCATGGCGAGATAAAACGGCAACGCGCGGAAGCGCCGCGACAACTCGGGCGCGAGGTGAAAAAATGCGTGTTGTTCCGGCACCGATTCCTCGAGCGTGGGCAGGTAGTCGGATGTTTCGAGGAACAATTGGCGCGCCCAGTCGGCATCGCGGTATAGCAGCAGGCTGCCGCTTAGCGACTGGAAAAACCATTTGTGCAAATCCAGCACTACCGAGTCCGCCATTTCGATTCCGCGGTAACGCGGGCGCAACTCTGCCGACATCAGTCCGCCGCCACCCAGCGCTGCATCGACGTGCAGCCAGCAGTCGTATTGCCGGCAAAGCGTCGCGATTTCTTCGAGCGGATCGATGGCTCCGGTATTGGTGGTTCCGGCGGTGGCCACCACGCAGGCCACGTTTTGCCGTTGCTGCAGCGCTTCGGATAGTCGATCGGCGCGCATGCGAAACGCATCGTCGGTTTCAATCGCGATGATGGCGTCGGTGCCGAGCCCGAGAACCGCGGCCGCGGTCCTGACCGAAAAATGTGTCGCCGCGGAACAGAGGATTACCGGTCTCGAGTCGGCGTCGAACGAGCCCAGCCCCCGTTCACGGTAGCCGGGACCACAGCGCTTCGACAGGGCGCTGGCGATTGCCGACAGGTTTGACAGCGATCCTCCACTGAGCAGAATTCCTTCGGCTCGGGACGGCAACCCGACCAGCTCGGCGAGCCAGCGGACCACGGATTTTTCGATCGTCGTGCCCACTGGTGACGACCAGTAGCCGATGATGTTGGCGTTGAGCGCGCTGGTCATGGCGTGGGCCAGGGGGTCGCTGGGTAAACCGGAGGGTGCTACCCAGCCAAAGAAGCCCGGATGGGTGTTACGGCGCGGGTAGCGGTCGACCGCGTCGGTGATTTGTTCGATTAACGGCTCGAGAGCCTGCCCGTCCCGTGGAAAACTTTCGTCGATCAGGCTGGCGACATCGACGGCCGTCGAAGGGCGAACGATCGGTGAGCGGTAACGCTGCTCCAGGAGCGGCGCGATGGCCGCGCTGATATCGATTTCCGACGCCGCGGACAAATCGTCCGCGGGCGCGAGCCGGGGGCGCTGTGGTGATGTCATTGAAAGCCTTCGATTGCCGCTTACTCTGCTTGCTTCTATGTTGCGGCGTCATTGTCGCATGACCTTCGAATCGAAGCGAGGCGCCGATTAAATCGGCAGCGGCGCTATGGTGTCGCTTTGCCGCCAACTGTTTAACCGGGGTGTCGAGATAAAAGACCGATTCCCGCTCGCCGCTGATCAGTGCCAGCCCGGGATTAGCTCGCCTTGCTCACGCCGGCCAGCAATTCCTCGAATTCGTTGACCGGCAGCGCCCTGGAAAACAGGAAACCCTGGCCGTAATCGCAGCCTGCAGACTCCAGCAGCGCGCGTTGCTGCCGGGTTTCGATTCCCTCGGCGACGACCCGCAGGCCGAGCTTGTGCGCCATCGCGATAACCGCGTGACATAAAACGATATCGTCTGAATCCTGGCCCAGGCTCATTACGAAGGAGCGATCGATTTTGAGGAAGTCGATATCGAATTTTTTCAGGTAAGCCAGCGAGGAGTAACCGGTGCCGAAGTCATCCAGGGACACCTGTATGCCGGCATCCCTGAACATCAGCAGGTTCCTGGTGAACTTGTCGACGTTTTCCATCAGCAGGCCTTCGGTAATCTCGATCGCGATTGCGTTGCCCGGTAATCCCGCTTTTTTCAGGTGCTTGATCCATTGGTCGACATGGGTGCTCTTGGAATCGAACTGGACCGGGGAGGCGTTGATGCAAACCTGGAAGTCGGGATCGAAGGCCTGGCGCCACTGGCTGACTCGCTCCAGCGCCTGCCGATAAACCCAGTCACCGATCTCGGTAATTTGCCGGGATTCCTCGGCGTATCCGATAAAACGATCAGGCGTCATCAAGCCGTGCTTCGGATGTTGCCAGCGAATCAGTGCTTCCGCCTTGCGAATTTCTCCGCTGCTCAAATCCACGATCGGCTGGTAGTACAGCAGCAGTTCATTATTGGGCAGGGCGGTGTGTAAATCCTTTACCGTCGACATGCGCCGCATCGCCGCTTCCTGCATCGACGAGGTAAAGTACTGGAAGCAATTTCGCCCGCTGTTTTTGGCAGCATACATGGCCTGGTCGGCATTTTTGAATAACTCGTCGATGCGGGTGCCGTCCTGCGGGTAAAAAGTAATACCCATGCTGGCGGAGACGTAGGCGGTTTCGTCATCCAGTTGAAAGGGTTGCGCCATCTGCTCGAGGATTCCGGCGGCGATACGTTCGACGCTGGAGAGGTCGCCGAGACCGCCGATGACGATGGTAAACTCGTCGCCGCCGAGCCGCGCCACGGTATCGACTTCGCGAATGTAGGCGGTCAGGCGATGCGCGGCCTCCTGCAACAGGCTGTCGCCGACGTGATGGCCGAGGGTATCGTTGACGTCCTTGAACTGGTCCAGATCGAGGTATAGCAGGGCGACGCTCTGGTTAGCGCGATCGGCCTTCCTGATTTCCTGTTCGAGCCGATCCTGCAACAACTTGCGATTGGCGAGTCCGGTCAGGCTGTCATAGTTGGCCTGCTTCCAGATCAGTTCTTCGGTCTCCCTCTTGGCGGTGATATTTTCACCGAGCGACGCGATGCCGATGGCTTCGCCCTGTTCGTTGAAAATCGGCGTGTTGTACCATTCGCAAATGATGACCTTGCCTTCGCGGGTTATGTTCTCGTTTATTTTCTGCGAGCCGCTCGAGTTTCTTATCAGGTCGCGAAACTGGTGCTCGGTTTCTCGCTTTATCGATTTCGGAATCAACAGCTCGGTGCCTGGCCTGCCGATCGCCTCGGCGGCGCTATAACCGAAAATCTGTTCTGCCGCCTTGTTCCACTGGGTGCAGCGGAAATTCTGGTCCCAGGTAATTGCCGCCAGCGGCGTGTTTTCGAGGTGGTGCGACATCAACGCCTGGCTTTCGAGCAGCGCGGTTTCGGTCCTGATTCGGTTTTCGATATCGACCAGCAGTATGCCCAGCAGGGCGGTCGCCACCGAAAATACGATAATCATCGGCAGCGTGGGCTGGCTCCACTGTCCGGGCAAGGCGGTAAAAGGCAGCGTGTTCAGTAACAATCCGGCGCTGGCGTGAACCACGAATCCGAGCGCCAGCAATTGCATGAACCCGGGCTTTATCCAGCCTCGTAGCATTGCGCCTCGAAAGGCCAGGCCCAGCGCGACACTCGTCGCCAGTGTGCCGACCTCGAGTAAGCTGCCGGCGCCGAAACCCAGCAAGAAGGACGACACCAGGCCCAGACTCACCAGCGCGACCAGCGGCCCGCCGAACAGGCTGCCAAGGCAGAGGATCAATACACGCGCGTCGATCGCGCTGCCGCCGACCAGGCTGATCTGGATGGTCATGCCGAACAGGCATGCGCCGGCGAATAAAAGGCCGGACATCAGTTGCTGGTAAACCGAGTCTTTACCGAACACGCGCACGATGAAACCCTGCAGCAGGCTGAGGGCCAGTAACAAAACCGTAGTGTTAACTAAATCGAGTGCCATAGTGTGATGCGACCATTAACGCCCGTGTCCGGAAATATGCAATCGGGCTGAAACAATTCTAGTTCATATATCGATGGTTGCTGGATTCGGTTGCAAGCGCCGTTAAAAGGGTCGGAGTGATGCGGGTTAGTCGAGACGAGAGATTTTACGTTGTCGATACCGGTCCGCGGACGAGTTCATCGATAACGACCGGCGGCGCGCTCAGACCTGCGGGCGGTCGATCTCGCCCTGGCCATACAGCATGCTGAAGTTCCAGCACTTGACGATGTCACGCTTATCGAGCGCAAAGCTCTGCACCGACAGGTCGGGCAGGGAAAGAATCATGCAACAATGGTTGAAAACCGTGCTGCCGGGATTGACGACGAATACTTCTCCCAACCGCAGCGCGTATACCTGGTGGGTATGGCCGACGATCAATACATCGCAATCCAGGGTGGACAGCCTGTCTGCCCATTCCAGCCTGCGTTCCTCGATGACATCGCCCTGCTGGTCGAGCAGCTTGATGCCGCCAGATTGTTCGGCCGGCGGATTGGCGTGTACCACCAGCAGCTTCTTGCCCTCGATTTCGAGTTCCAGCCGGCGCGGCAGCGCCTGCAGGTATGCACGAACTCCCGGGTCTTCTTCGTCGGGTTTTTCATCCAGCCAGGATTGATCATGATTGCCGGCGACGGCCTTGCACCCCGATTGCAGCAACAGTTCGACGGTCGCTGCGACGCTGTCATAGTAACCGGCGATATCCCCCGCGCAAATGATGTCGTTGACTTTCTCGCGCTCGAAAATATCCATCGCCTGCCTCAGTGGCAGCGGGCTCGAGTGTACGTCGCTGACGAGGCCGATGGTTGTTGTCATGAGATTGTTTCGATAGCCGGTTTCATCCGCGGTACGGTCTAGCGAATGTAGCTGCGGTTTTTATTCTCTTCCCGGTGCCGGCGTTTTAGCGCGTGTATTTCTGCCTGCGGTTTCCAGGCGTAACCCGGATCATGCAACACGGGCGCCCAGTAAAGATCCCCCGAGTTACGCCAGGGATCGAGAATCAGCCCCTGGTACATCGAATATCCGCTGGCGCTGATGACAACCGTGCTGTGCTCGAGCCGGAAAGCGGTCTCGTAGTTGGCGATCGCCCAGTGCAGGTCGAGGCTGTAAAAATCTTCCCGCTTGAGCCGCGCCAGTAAATCGCTAGTCCAGTCGATACAAAGCCCGCGCTCCCTGATTCCCAGGTTTACCTTGAGATTGTGCACGATTGCGGAGTCCGTGACTTCGTACTTGCGCGCCAGTTGCTTCGAGTACTCGAAGGCAATTTTGGCGGCGCGCAGTGATTCGTCGGTATCGACGCCGTCTCCGAGTGCAAGAATCGCCAGTTGCAGCTCGCCGATGCGTTGTTTTGCGATATCCGGCGGCAGCTCGGCGTGCGGTTTGCTGACCGCACAGCCGTTGAGTACCGGCAATAACAGCAGCAGTACAAGGGGTAATCGGTTCAATCGCGAATCGCGAAACATCGGGCCTCCGGGTGACGACAGGATAAAGGTATCCCAGGTGCGGGTGATTTGTCGAGCAACAGGCGCGTCGTCTTTTCCATAGCTGCATTATAGACAGCTAATGAGATATCACGGTCAACTCTGCTACACTGCGCGTCAGCGTCTGTTACCGATAAAACCGTTATGAGCAGTTTGACCGATCGCCTGAACAATAATGAAATCCTGCTGCTGGACGGCGGCGTCAGTACCGAGATCCGCCGCCGCGGGGTCGCGCTGGACAAGAATGTCTGGAGCGGACTGACCACCAAAACGCATCCCGACCAGGTGCGAGAGGTACACGAAGACTACATTCGCGCTGGCGCGCAGGTGATAACCGCGAACACTTATTCGACCGCGCGCCATGTCCTCGAAAGCGTCAACCTGGGGCACGAATCGAAATTGCTCAACCTGAAGTCGGTACAGTTGGCGCAACAGGCGCGCGACAACGTGGCGCGGGAAGATGTGTATATCGCGGGTTCGATGTCGAGCATGCCGCCCCTGACCAGCCATCATGAAGTCGCCACCGGCGAACATGTGGCGTCGAGCTATCGTGAACTGGCCGAAGGGCTGGCGCAGGCCGGGGTCGATGTCATTATCGCCGAAATGATGCGCGATATCGAAAATGCGAGCATCGTCATCGAAGCCGCGGTTTCGACCGGATTGCCGGTGTGGATCGGCTTTAGCGCGATGATGGCGGACAATGGCGTCGACGTACGCAGCCTGCGCTGGAAAAATGCCGACGATACCACCAGCGCACATGATTTCGGAGAAATGGTCGAAAGCCTGAAACCGCTCGGCGGGCAGGCCGCCGGCATCATGCATACCCGGGTCGAGGATACTGCGCCGGCGCTGCGGGTGCTGCGCCAACACTGGTCCGGACCCATGCTCGCCTATGCCGAAACCGGAAAGCTGATCCTGCCAGACTGGCGTTATGAAGAAGTCAGCGCGCCCGAGGACTACGCGCTCGAGATCGAAGGCTGGATCCGGGAATTCGGTGTTCAGATCGTCGGCGGCTGCTGCGGTACGGGTCCCGAGCATATTCGCGCCCTCAAGCAACTGTTGTCCAGAATCGGTCACTAGCTTCCACCTTCGCCGACTTTACCGAGCAGCTTAATCCGGAGGATTTCGCGCCTGTCTGCCCTGGAACCTCGGCCAGCTGTACCGGCGTCGAGGAGTTTCCTGCACAGGTGGCATCCGACAGACGTTACCTCGGCTACACCGATATAAAAGATGTCGATCATAACCTGCGCAGGGTGTTCGAGCTGAAACCTTAGAAAACAGCTCTGCAAGCTGACATGGATCAGTTGAAAACCGCTTGACGCTCGATAGAATCAGCTCCCATGACAATCACCCATGGGAAACCAGATGCCCGGGTCGCTTGACCTCGAATCTCGAAACCTGACCACCGT
>CALJQI010000303.1 GCA_937980285.1 uncultured Gammaproteobacteria bacterium
GCACCTGAACGAAACGGTCAACTGGCGCATTCCGGCGAAGCTTGCCGAAATGCCGGACGGTAAGTACAAAATCGGCTTGAAAGCCCATCACCTGTCTCCCGCAAACGGCGAAGTCGAAGTTCGCGGCGAAGTTCAGATCGCCGAAATCAGCGGCTCCGAGAGCATTATTCGCGTCAATATCGAAGGTAATCAATGGGTGAGCGAAGCGCATGGCATACACGGTTACGATTTCGGGCAAAAAGCGAGTTTCTTTTTCGATGCCGAGCGCTGTTTTTACTTCGACAGCAAAGAACAGATAATCGATAGCGGCGGCTGAAATGTCTCGAATCGAGTTTAAGGACGTGCGCCATGCCTATCCGCAGCCAGCGGGGCAACCGGTGCAGTACGCTCTAAAGGAAGTCAACCAGGTTTGGGAAAACGGCGGTGCTTATGCCCTGCTCGGACCTTCCGGTTGCGGCAAAACCACCTTGCTGAATGTTATTTCCGGTTTGCTGACCCCGTCCGAGGGTGAGATCCAGTTTAACCACCGAGACGTCACCCGCCTGCCGACCACCGAACGACACATAGCACAGGTTTTCCAGTTTCCCGTGGTTTATGACACCATGACCGTGTTCGACAACCTGGCGTTTCCGTTACGCAATCGGCGCATGCCCGAAGCCAGGGTCAGGGAAAGGGTAGACGAAATTGCCGAAATGCTGGATTTATCCGATCGCCTGCATCAGCGGGCATCGGGACTGACCGCCGACGGCAAGCAGAAAATATCTCTCGGCCGCGGCCTGGTACGCGAGGATGTCAACGCGATTCTGTTCGACGAACCGCTGACGGTAATCGACCCACACCTGAAATGGCAACTGCGCTCGAAACTGAAGGAATTGCACCAGAAAATCGGGGTTACCATGATCTACGTCACCCATGACCAGATAGAAGCCCTGACCTTTGCCGACCGGGTGGTGGTTATGCACGATGGCAGCGTGGTCCAGGTCGGCACCCCGGTGGAGCTGTTCAACCGGCCCAGGCACACTTTCGTCGGTTATTTCATCGGTTCTCCCGGGATGAACGTGCTTCCCTGCGGGCTTGAAAACGGCAAGCCTGTTTTTGCGAATAACCTGCTCTCCTCGGGTTATCCGGCCGATGCCGATTTGAGCGGCAAGCTCGAAATCGGTATTCGGCCGGAATTTGTCAGTTTCTGCGACGACGGCATTCCGGTTGCGATCGAAAAGGTCGAGGACCTGGGTCGTTACCAGGTGGTGACGGTTAGCCACGAGAACGAGCAGATCAAAATGCTGATCGGCGAAGACGAAGCTATACCGTCGGAGAGCCCGATGATTCGCTTCGATCCGGACAATCTTCACCTTTACCACAACGACTGGATAGTGGAGACCGCCGATGCGTAAATCCAGCAACAATAAAGCCTGGTGGCTGGTGGTTCCGGTACTGATACTGGTCGCGTTTAACGCCTTTATTCCACTGATGACGGTGGTCAATTACTCGCTGCAGGAAACCTTCGGCAATAACGTGTTTTTCTGGGAAGGCGTCACCTGGTTCGAACAGGTGTTACGCTCCGAGCGCTTCCACGATGCCTTGCTTCGGCAACTGTTGTTTACCGGCATGATACTCGCGATCGAAGTTCCGCTCGGCATCTCGGTCGCGCTGTCCATGCCGCGCAAAGGGCCATGGGTTTCGGTCTGCCTGGTGCTGATGGCACTGCCTCTGTTAATTCCCTGGAATGTGGTGGGCGCGATGTGGAACATATTCGCGCTGCCAGACATTGGGCTGCTCGGGTATTCGCTGAACTCGATGGGCTTTGACTACAATTTTACGCAGCAGCCGGTGTCCGCGTGGATGACAACCGTGGTCATGGATGTCTGGCACTGGACTTCCCTGATCGTATTGCTGTGCTATGCCGGCCTTTGCTCCATCCCCGACGCCTATTACCAGGCGGCGCGAATCGACGGCGCCAGCGCCTGGGCGGTGTTTCGTTACATCCAGTTACCGAAAATGAAACGCGTCCTGACAATCGCGATTCTGCTGCGCTTCATGGACAGTTTCATGATCTACACCGAGCCATTCGTGCTTACCGGCGGAGGGCCGGGCAACACCACCACGTTCCTGTCGATTGATCTGGTCAAGATCGCGCTCGGCCAGTTCGACCTCGGGCCCGCGGCGGCGATGTCGCTGATTTACTTCCTTGTGGTGCTGCTGATTTGCTGGGCCTTTTATACCATCATGATGCGTAACGAGGAGCAATGACGCCATGAATAAAAAATGGATTCTGCCGACCTTTTACATCCTGTTTCTGATGCTGCCAATCTATGGCCTGCTGTCGATGTCATTCAAAACCACCAACGAAATTCTCGGTGGCTTCTCGTTTTTCCCGCAACAATTCACGCTGGATAACTACGTCAAGATATTTACCGATCCCACATGGTACAACGGCTACATCAACTCGCTGATCTACGTTGTCATCAATACCGTCATTTCGGTCGCCGTAGCGTTGCCCGCCGCCTATGCTTTTTCGCGCTACCGGTTTCTCGGTGACAAACACCTGTTCTTCTGGCTGTTGACCAATCGCATGGCACCGCCGGCGGTGTTCGCATTGCCTTTCTTCCAGCTTTATTCCGCAATCGAGTTGTTCGATACCCATATCGCAGTGGCGCTAGCGCACTGCCTGTTCAATATCCCGCTTGCGGTATGGATTCTAGAGGGTTTCATGTCGGGCATTCCCAAGGAACTCGACGAAACCGCCTATCTCGACGGTTACTCTTTCTGGCGCTTTTTCGTGCGGATTTTTATTCCCACTATCGCCGCCGGTATCGGTGTCGCCGCGTTTTTCTGCTTCATGTACTCCTGGGTTGAACTGCTGCTCGCCAAAACCCTGACCTCGGTAAACGCCAAGCCGATTGCGGCAACCATGACGCGCACCGCGAGCACCTCGGGTTACGAGCTCGGCCTGCTGGCTGCTGCGGGTTCACTGACCATCGTGCCAGGCGCGATCGTGATTTATTTCGTGCGCAACTATATCGCCAAGGGATTCGCCCTGGGGCGGGTCTGAGTCGAGGGAGGTTGGTGATGGACTTATCCTGGATGGCGTGGACCTGGCCGACGGCGGCTTTTTTTATCGTAATCATATCTTCCATTATCGCCATGGGGGTGTGGGAAAAATTCAGCCCGGGAGGCAATCCTCGACGCGGCGTGTTCGGCATCGATACAACGCGAGGCGACCGGCTGTTCATTTCATGGCTCGGCACAGGCTTTATTCATCTTGGATGGCTGGCCTTCGTCGGTACGCCGCTGTGGGGCGCCCTGGCTCTGGCTGTAGGCTGGTTTATATTTGTTTTCAGGAAAGTCTGACTGGATACGAACAGGAGTTTCGAGGCATCAGGCAAGCACGGGAATGGAACTGCGGAACGATAATATTAACCGACTCGGTAACGAAGAGTTTGACGTCCTGGTCATCGGTGGCGGTATCAACGGCTCGGTGTCGGCAGCCGCGTTGGCGGCGCGCGGGTTAAAGGTCGCGCTGATCGACGCGCGCGATTTTGCCGGCTTCACCAGCCAGCACTCGTCCAACCTGGTCTGGGGCGGAATCAAGTACATGGAAGGTTACGAGTTCGGCCTGGTCGCGGGGCTGTGCAAGTCACGCAACGAGTTGCTCGACAGCTTCCCGTCGACGGTCAAGGAAATCCGTTTCCTGATGACCATCAATCGCCAGTTTCGTTTTCACCCGCTGGTCATTCTGGCCAGTACCTGGCTTTACTGGCTGCTCGGTCGCGGCAAGACGCGGATTCCGCACCTGTTGTCGCTGAGGCAGATCAAGCATCTGGAACCCCTCGTCAATACCTATGTCAGTACCGCGGGCGTCGAGTACTCCGACGCTTTCCTGCACGATAACGACGCCCGCTTCGTTTTCAATTTCGTTCGCAGCGCGATGGACAAGGGTTGCGTGGCCGCGAACTACGTCGCCTCGCGTGGCGCCGCCAGGGATGCGGACGGTCGCTGGGTTACACAGGCCGAAGACCAGGTCAGCGGCGATCGCTTCGACATCCGCGCAAAAGTGCTGGTCAACGCCTCGGGGGCATTCGTCGATCAGCATAACGAACTCACCGGCATCCGCACCGAGCACCACCACTTGTTATCGAAAGGCATTCACCTGCTGGTGCCGCGAATTTCCCAGAGCCATCGCGTGCTGGCTTTCTTCGCCGACGACGAGCGCCTGTTTTTCGCGATCCCGATGGCCAACCGCACCTGCATCGGCACTACCGATACCCGCGTCGAGACGCCATTTGTCGACGTCACCGACGAAGATCGCGAATTCGTGCTGAGTAACATCAATGCGCGCCTCGACCTGGCGAAGCCTTTAACCGGCGACGACATCATTGCCGAGCGCTGCGGGGTACGCCCGTTGGCGACCCGCAAAACGGGAGATTCGGTCGATGTGCAGCAGTTGTCACGCAAGCACGTCATCGAAATGGACGCCGATCAAAACCACATCAGCATTTTCGGCGGCAAGTTGACCGACTGCATCAACGTCGGCGACGAAATCAGCGACTGCGTATCCCGGCTGGGGCTGAAGCTGTCGGCGACCACAGGCAAGTGGTACGGGGAGCCGGGGCGACGCGAACGCGCGGCTTATTTCAGGCGCGCGGCCGATCTCGGGCTCGACGATATCGTCGCCGGCGACACCGACGAAGCCCTGAGCGTTCGCCTGTGGCGGCGCTACGGCGCCAACGCCAACTCGATGCTCGCCGCGATCGAGAAAGATCCCACGCTGTCCGAACCGCTGATCGACAATACAGGCATTCGGCGCTGTGAAATCGATTATCTCGCCAAAAACGAAATGATTGTTAAACTGGAAGACTATCTCAGGCGACGCTCGAAGATCGAGCTGCTGGTGCCGCGGCCGATGCTGCGACAATCGGCCGGCCTGTTCGAAGCCTGCGAAAAACTGTTTGGCAACGACGGCAAGAAACGCTTCGACGAGTATTTCGATCAAAGCGATTCTGACCCGGAATAATAACTGGATGATTGGGGGCAATTCATGACGACTCGGTATATTCTCAGCATCGACCAGGGCACCACCAGCTCGCGCGCCATGCTGTTCGATGAAAATGGTCGCGCCGCCTTCACCGCGCAACGGGAGTTCAGCCAGCACTTTCCGCGGGACGGCTGGGTCGAGCACAACGCCGAGGAAATCTGGACCACGACCCTGACCGTGGTGCGCGAGGCGATCGACAGGGCCAAAGCCGACGGCCGCGATATTGCCGCCATCGGCATCACCAACCAGCGCGAAACCACCGTGGTCTGGGATCGCGCCAGCGGCGAGCCGATTTACCACGCCATCGTCTGGCAGGATCGCCGCACCGCCGAATACTGCGAATCCCTGCGCGACCAGGGACTAGAGGCTATGGTCAGCGCCAAAACCGGCCTCCTGCTCGATCCCTATTTCTCGGGTACCAAGGTCAACTGGATACTGGACAATGTCGATGGCGCCAGGGAGCGCGCGCAAAACGGCGAGCTCGCCTTCGGCACCATCGATTGCTTCCTGATCTGGCGCCTGACCGGCGGCAAGCAGCACGCCACCGACGCCACCAACGCCTCGCGCACGCTGATGTTCAACATTCACCAGCAGCAATGGGACCCAGAACTGCTCGACATGCTGTCGATCCCGCCATCGCTGCTGCCCGAGGTGCGCGACTGTGCCGCCGACTACGGCAGTACCAGCAAGGCGCTGCTGGACGCCGAGATTCCGATTGCCGGGGTAGCCGGCGACCAGCAGGCGGCGCTGATCGGCCAGGCCTGTTTCGAGCCCGGCATGATCAAGAGCACCTACGGCACCGGCTGCTTCATGGTGTTGAACACCGGCGAACAGGCGCTGACATCGAACAACAAATTGCTGACCACGGTCGGCTACCGCCTGAACGGCAAGACGACTTACGCGCTCGAGGGTTCGATATTCGTCGCCGGCGCGGCGGTGCAGTGGCTGCGCGACGGTATCGGCATCATCGATTCGGCGCATGAAACCGAGGCCCTGGCGGAGTCGCTGGAATCGAACAAAGGCGTTTACCTGGTGCCGGCCTTCACCGGGCTTGGCGCGCCGCACTGGGACCCCGACGCGCGTGGCGCCATCTTCGGCATTACGCGCGACACCGGCGTCGCCGAACTGGTGCGCGCCACGCTCGAATCGGTATGCTTTCAAACCTTCGACCTGCTCGAAGCCAAGCGCCGCGACGGTCTCGAGCCGACCCGGTTGCGCGTCGACGGCGGCATGGTGCAGAACAACTGGCTGTGCGGCTTTCTCGCCGACCTGCTCGATATCGTCGTCGAGCGGCCGGTCGAAACCGAAACCACCGCGCTCGGCGCCGCTTATCTGGCCGGACTGCAAGTCGGCCTGTTCGCCTCGCTCGAAGATATCGCCGAGCGCTGGCAGGCCGAGCGCGAGTTCGATCCGGGAATGGATTCGAGCCAGCGCAATCTGTTGCTGGCCGACTGGCACGAGGCCGTGATCAAGGTAAAAACCGGCGGCTAAAGCCGATTCGAGCCGCAACAACCATGCCAGCGTCCACTGAGACACAGCAGGACCCGCCAATCCCTCCCGATAGAAGTCTGTTTCACCAACGACGCTGCTGACTTCTTTTACAAAGAATCCTGTCACCAATGGCAAGCGGGATTTCAGCGCCTTCATCAGTGGTCCGATTCGATTTGTATCCTATACTCAGGCACAGGCATTTCTGATCAGATAACCCGAACGATCGACATGATTTTTCTCGCGCATGAATCAGTGCCGACGATTACGACCAGGAAATCACATCGAGTATGGCTTTATATATGAATGTAATCAGTCGACATTGCAAAACACTGGTTACGGCAGCGAAACCATTGCCTCTGGTGGTAAAGAAACCGCAATTACTTAAGCTATGGCTACTCAATCCTGCCAAAGCGAGAATATTTCTGTTCACCGGCCTCCTGGTTTATCTCGTACTCAGCAGCCATGCGAGCCAGGCAATCGTCGATATGTGGCACCCACTGGATCAGGGTTCGCTGAAGACCGGCGTTATGGAATTGCTCAATTCTCCGATTTTACGCAAGCTGCAAAATCTTCGAGAAGTAAGATACTGGCAATTGTTGAGCCTGTTCTGGATCGTCGGCATATCGATCGCAGCGATTATCCTGCTGCTGGATTTGCCTCGATCGATCGGCAAAGGCGAAGGCTTATCGACGCAATCGATACCGCAACCAGAGGTGGCACAGGATACTCGCGCCGGCGACGATATCGCCAAAACGCAGCAGCTCGACGCCGCCGAAAACAAAACTCGCTTCGTCGGGCAAAATCAACGCTACCGAATCGACAAGGCTATCGCCAGCGGCGGCGCCGGGATTGTATATCGAGCCGAGGACACCACGCTCGGACGTAAAGTTGCGCTCAAGGAATTGCTGGAGGATGTGGCGACCGATGCGGAACAGTCGCAGCGATTCAAGAGCGAGGCCAGGGCGCTGGCAATGCTGAATCACCCGCAAATCCTGCCGATTTACGACCTGCTCGAAGACAGCGGCCACTTCTGGCTGGTCATGGAATTACTTAACGGCGGTACGCTAAACGACAAAATACGAGCGGGCGCACTGGACCAGGCGCGCAGCATCGAAATAACCAGCGGCATAGCGTCAGGCCTCGAATGCGCCCATCAACAGGGATTTGTCCACCGCGACATCAAACCCGCCAATATATTATTTGCCTCCGACGGATCGTTTCGCATCACGGATTTCGGCATCGCCAAGCATGGAGCATCGGGAATAAAAACCAGCCATGGCCTGATTCTCGGTTCTCCGGGATACATGAGCCCGGAGCAGGCGGCCGGCGAAGCGGTTGACGCGCGCTCCGACATCTACTCTCTCGGAATCACGACGTTTCAGATGCTGACCGGAGAACTACCGTTCCAGGGCGACGTCAGCTCCGTTATGGCCCAGCACATCACCCAGGAACCGCCTCTGCCCTCGTCAATCGATACTTCCATCGCCGAAGACCTGGATCGCGTGGTTTTGAAAATGCTGGCCAAGAAACCCGAAGCGCGTTTTCAGTCGATGGCTGAACTGATCGACGCGCTGGACAACCTGAGCCTGTCAGCAGCCAGATAAACAGATAGAAACAGGGCTAAACAAGTTGACGGCTGCTAATTGCGCTTACTTAAGGAATCTCTGCAAAACTCAAAATCCAGAGTCATTGCGAGCG
>CALJQI010000304.1 GCA_937980285.1 uncultured Gammaproteobacteria bacterium
CATCATCGGCCTGTTCACCAGCATCGACAGCGTCGCCTCGACCGCGCTGGAATACCTGCCGTGGATGATCGTAGCGCCGCTGATATCGGTATGGAGTTTCCAGCTCGACGGCATTTTTATCGGCAGCGGGCATGCCCGCGAAATGCGCAACGCGATGATACTGTCGCTGTTGGCCTACCTCGCGCTATTGCAATGGTCTATTCCGGCCTACGGCAATCACGGCCTGTTCCTGGGGCTGATGTTTTTCATGTTGATACGCGCGCTGTCGCTGTTATTCTATTTTCCCGGAATCGAGGCGGCGATTCGAAGCAAGGGCGAAATCGATTAATGCATCCAGTCATTAGTAGCACTAACTCAAGCCTGTCATTGCGAGCGCAGCGAAGCAATCTCCCTGATGACAGCAAGTTGTTTAGAGATTGCTGCGGCACTTCGTGCCTCGCAATGACGCCTAATTCGTGTCTCGCAATGATGCCTGATTAGTCTTAAGTTAAGTGTTAATGCATCCAGTCATCATTTTGTGGGCGCACCCGCGCTCGATGTCGACCGCGATCGAGCGCGTGATGCGCGAACGCGGCGACTTCGATTGCCTGCACGAGCCGTTCCTGCATTATTACTACATCGAACGCAGCGATCGCGAACTACCGCATTTCGACAGCGATGGCGATCACCCGACCAGCTATGCCGACACCCGCGACTTGATACTGCGGCGCGCACAAGACGCGCCGGTGTTCGCCAAGGACATGAGTTACTACGTAATGCCTGAGATCCTGCAGGACGCGGAATTCTGCCGCCGCGCCAGGCATTGTTTCCTGATTCGAAATCCGCTGCGTTCGATCATCTCCTATTACCGGCTGGACGATACGGTGTCGCTGGACGAAATCGGCATCGAGGCGCAGTGGCGGCATTTCGAGGGTTTGCAGGCGCTCGGCATCGACGACGCGCTGGTGCTCGAAGCCGAAGCCGTGCAGGCCGATAGCGCGGCCGCGATGGCTGCTTTCTGGCAAGCCCTGGGCCTCGATTACCGTCAACAGGCGCTGAACTGGGAACGGCAATCGACCCCGCGCGACTGGCAGTACGTGCAGGGCTGGCACCGGAGCGTAAGCGATTCCAGCGGCATCCGCCAGGCGAGCGCACAGGACTCCGCGACGCTGCGCTCGGAATTCGAAACGCTTTGCCTCGATGCGCCGCGGCTGCGGCAATACCTCGACCATCATTTACCTTTTTACCGGCGCCTGCAGGAACACAGCCTCAGCCGCGCAGTTGCCGATGCAAGCGCTCGATAAGCAGCACCGCTTTTTGCTCGGCGCCCTGTCGATGGGGCATCTGACCAATGACTGGGTCACCGGCACGCTGTGGCTGCTGGCGCCCGCAATCGCGGCCAGCTACGGGCTCGGTCCCGCGGAAGTCGGATTGATCCTGACCATTAACGGCATCGGCGCCGGGCTGGCCTATATCCCGGCCGGCGTGCTGTCGGATCGATCGACCCGGCCTGGATTATTGATGCTGCTGACTTTCTGGTGGGTCGCGATCGGCTATTTCACCGCCACCCTGGCGCCCGGCTTCTGGGGCGTTACCCTGTTGCTCGCCATTGCCGTCATGGGCGACGCCGCCTGGCATCCGGTGGCGACCGGGGTGCTGGTCAAGGAAATGCCGGGAAGGCGGGCGCAGGCGCTCGGCATACACGCCGTTGGCGGCAGTATTGGCGCCGACGTGCTGGCGCCGCTGACGACCGGGTTCCTGCTCGGGTTTTTCGACTGGCAAACCACGCTGCAAATCCTGGTGCTGCCGGCGGTCGTCATGGGCCTGTTGTTTATACCGGTGGCTTCCCGCATCAGCCGCGACAGCCCGGGAAAGATTCACCCGATCGATTTCCGCGGACTCGCGCGCCAGTGGTTCAAGCCCGGGGGCATCGCGCTGATGCTGGTTTTGATTCTTTACAGCATGGCCCTGACCGCGCAGATGGCGATGGTGCCGCTCTATTTCCAGAGCGAACATGGCCTGTCGCCTTTTTACGCGGGCCTGATCTTCTCGGTGATCCTGATGGTCGGCACCGTGTTTCAGCCGTTTTTCGGAAAGTACAGCGATGGCCGCGGGCGCAAGCCGTCGATCCTGCTGGCGCTGTTCAGCGCCAGCTTCTTCGCGCTGTTCGTGGGCCTCAGCGACCACCTCTACTGGGCGCTGCTCGGCCTGCTGCCCGGGGTCGCGATCCTGACCGCGGTGCGCCCGGTGGTGCTGGCGGCGGCGGTGGAGCATTCCAGCAAATCCGAATCGACCACGCTCGGCATCGTCTTTACCGTGCTCGACGGTGTCGGCATGTTCGGCGCGCTGATGGCGGGTTTGATCGGCGAGTTCGACCTCAGCTATGCCTTCGTGCTGGCGGCCGCGCTGGCGCTGACCTCGGGATTGATTTGCCTGTTCCTGAATTTGAGCAGCAAGGCTGGCGCCCACGAGAGCGCTCCGGTGTCGCAGGTGGCTAGTCCAGCTGATCCTTGATGATCGCGTACAGTTCGGGCCGATTGGCGGCGACTTCGTCGACGCTAAGCCCTTCCAGCGAATGCGGGTACTTGAGCCATTGCGAGGTTTCATGCAGAAAGTAATCCGGCTCGCGTTCGGTCTTGTTGCGCGACGGCTTGTAGTAGGGCACCGCGACGCGAATCTCCTGCGGCGTATTGAGCCTGGCCTTTTCCTTCAGGTGCGCAATCACCGCCTCGATGGTCAGCCCGGTGTCGAAGACGTCGTCTACGATCAGCAGGCGATCCTGGTGGCGGCAGTTTTTGACCAGGTAATTCATGCCGTGAATGCGTATTTCCTGCGATTGCCCGTCGATGCCGGTGTAGGAAGAGGTGCGGATGGCGATGTGGTCGGTCTCGATGCCGTACCAGGCGAGCAATTCCTGGATCGCGATCCCCATCGGCACGCCGCCGCGCCAGATCGCGATCATCATCGTCGGGCGGAATCCATCCTTGATAATCTCGGCGCCGAGGCGGAACGAATCCTCGAGCAATTGCTGGGCCGACAGGTACTGTTTTTCTGACATCTTGCGTGCATTCACCCGGGTCAATTGGTAGGCTTCGCAAGAGTATCACAGCAGCAGACCGAGAACGTCGTGCAGATGCAAAAGCGTTTTATCGAGGAGCAGGAATTGCTCGAAGATTCCTATCGCCTGGCGGTAAAGATACACCGCAGCGGCTTTCGACCTAATTTCATCGTCGGCGTCTGGCGCGGCGGCTCCACGGTCGGAATTTACGTGCAGGAATGCCTGCAATACCTCGGTGTCGAAACCGACCACATCGCCATCCGCACTTCCTACCAGGGGCATGACGATTATTTCAGGCAACTCGAGCAGGGCAAGCAGATGCGCGCCCACGGACTGCAGTACCTGTTGGAGAACCTCAATGCCGACGATGCGCTGTTAATCGTTGATGACGTTTACAGCACCGGGCGCAACGTGCGCTCGGTGATCGAACGCCTGCGCGAAAAGACCAAGCGCAACATGGCGGGCGATGTGCGCATTGCCGCGCCGTACTATCGCAGCAGCCAGGGGGATTTCGCGCAGGCGCCGGATTACTACCTGCAGCAGACCGGGGACTGGCTGGTGCTGCCTTACGAACTAACCGATATCAGCCGTCAACAGATGGTGGCGCACAAACCATGGATCGTGCCCCTGCTCGATGAATTGAAACCGGGCTGGAGTTAAAGATGAGATTTTCTTCGCTAACCGATCGCGTCAAGGGTGAAGCCGCGGACGCCTGGGACCTGCACTACCTGGCCAAACAGGCCATGGACCGTAACGAGGATGTCATCCTGCTGAGCGTGGGCGACCCCGATTTCGCCACCCCCGAGCCTGTCATCGAGCGCGCATTGCAGGCGATGCGCGAAGGCGACACGCATTACACCTCGATCAGCGGGCATTCCAGCTTGCGCGAATGCATTGCCGAGCGTCACCACGCGCGCACCGGGCAGGTCGTCAGCGCGGAAAACGTGATTACCACTTCGGGCGCGCAGAATGCGCTTTTCGCCTGCTCGCTATGCCTGCTCGATTCGGGTGACGAAGCCATCGTGCTGCAGCCGATGTACGTGACTTACGAAGCCACCATCCAGGCGCCCGGGGCCAAACTGGTGCCGGTGGTGCTCGACGCCGAAAACGGTTTTAGGCTGGATCGCGAAGTGCTCGAAGCGGCGATCACCGACAAGACCCGCGCGATCTTC
>CALJQI010000305.1 GCA_937980285.1 uncultured Gammaproteobacteria bacterium
AGAAAGTTCAGGGAGTTATTAGCTTTGGATACTGACGAATACAAAGAAATCCTGCTGCAAATGAAGCAGGACCTGACCCGTCGGATCAGCTCGATCGATCGCGATATCCGCCACGAAGGCATGACGGCCGACTGGAGCGAGCAGGCGAGCGAACGCGAAAACGACGAGGTGCTCGAATCGCTGGGCAATAGCTCGGAACAGGAATTGCTGATGATTAAATACGCCTTGAAACGAATCGACAGCGGTGACTATTTTCAGTGCGACGAATGCGGCGACGATATCCCGCCCGCGCGACTGCAGTTACTGCCGTTCACCGCTCATTGCGTAAACTGCGCCGAAAAAATCGAAGGATAAACGGAACCGCTAATGTTGACTGAAAAGCACGACCTGCTGCACGAATTGCCGGAACACCGGGACAGGATTCACCAGCTGAAGATGAGTAATAGTCATTTCGCCAAACTGTTCGACGAGTATCACGAAGTCGATCACGAGGTGCACCGCATCGAAACCGGGATTGAAAATACCTCGGATGACTATCTCGATGAGCGCAAGAAAGTCCGCCTGCACTTAAAGGACGAGCTCTACCGTATGATCAAACAGGCTTGAAGGCGTCCTCCCCCGGCTCGATGTAAACCGCGATCACGCAGCCGTTCTCGGTGCGCGAACAGTGTTGCGTGCCGGCTTTCATCAGCACCAGGTCGCCCTCGCGGTAAACCGTGCCATCGTTATCGGTGACGTCGCCGCTGATAACCAGGAATTCCTCGTCGTGGCCATGCTCGTGCGGTATGGTGGTATAGCCCGGCTCCATCTTGTAAACGTGAAAACCGGTTCCCAGCGGCTTGCTGCGATCGAGCTGCAGCGCGAATCCGTCGGTCTCGCCGTCGCGGCCGATGTAGGGTTCGAACTCGGTTTCATATATGTTGGCGACAATACGTTCGCCCTCGGCTACTGGTTTCATATTACCTCCCGTTCAATCATTTTTGATATGCGTCAGCTCGCGGCGAAACGGTAACGCATCGCCGATATCGGGCTGGTCCAGTTCGCGCGCGTAGCGGTGCCCGGCATAGGTGGCCCACGCGATCGGCGCCGGCGACTCGGCGTCGCCGATCAGCCGGATCGACCTGATGCCGTTCGCTTGCCACTCGTCCTCGCGCGCCGACAGCTCGCTCCAGACCGAATCGTTGCCGACACGCGAGGCGACCATAACGACAGCATCGGCGGCCATGATTTCTTCGCCGCCGGAGTAAACGCATTCGCTGACCGCCTGCCCTGCCTCTATGCTCTTGAGCGCGCGGTTGAGTACGATGGTCACGCCCAGTTTCACCAGACGCGCATGCACGGACGCCTGCTCCAGCGTATTGGCGCTCCAGGCCGAAACGTAGGCCGACGGCGTAATCAGCGTTACCTGGCAGCCGTTTTCGACCAGCAGCTCGGCGATCACGCCGCCCATGTAGTAATGGTCGTCGTCGAACAGGACCACTTTGCCCGACGGCATCTTGCCGTCCATCAGGTCGTCCGGCGTTAAAACCGGTAGCGAATCGTCGTTCGGCATCGGCAGCACGTGATGGCGCGATACGCCGTCGGCGCGCCAGCACGAACCGGTCGCCAGCACCACGTTTTCGAAACCGAACTCGAGGATATCGTCGGCCGATAACTCGTTTTCGAAATAAATATCGACGTTCGCCATCTGGCTCAGCTGGTACTGGCGGTAATCGGCGACGCGCCCCCAGGTCGCCAGGCCAGGCAGCTTGCACTCGCGCGCGACGCGGCCGCCGAGTTCGGTGCCGGCCTCGGCCAGCACCACCTGGTAGCCGCGCATGCCGGCGACGCGCGCCGCTTCCAGGCCGGCGGGGCCGGCGCCGACCACCAACAGGGTTTCGCTTTCGCCGCGGGCTTCGAATTTTTCCGGATGCCAGCCCTTGCGCCATTCCTCCATGAAGGTCGGGTTTTGCGTGCAGCGCCCGCTCGACATGGTCATGTCGCCGGTAATGCAAATATTGCAGCCGATACATTCGCGGATATCCTCCACACGGCCCTGGTCGATCTTGAGCGGGATGAACGGGTCGGCGATCGACGGCCGCGCGCAGCCGATCATGTCGAGGATGCCGGTCCTGATCTGTTTGGCCATCACGTCCGGCGAGGTGAAACGACCCACGCCGACCACCGGCTTCGGCGTCAGCGCCTTGATGCCTTCGACCAGCTCCTGCTGCGAAGCCTCGTCCGAGAAACGCGACGGTCCCGAACATTCCGACCAGGTGCCGTGCGCGAGATCCCACATGTCGGGCAGTTCGGCATGCATTTCGACCAGGTCGCGCACCTCGCTGTTGGCGAAACCCAGTTCGCCTAGCGTTTCGTGCAGCGACAGCCGCAAAACGATGCCGCAGCTGTCGCCGACCGCGTCCTTGCACTCCTCGATTACCTCGCGCAGCAGGCGCGCGCGGTTTTCCAGGCTGCCGCCGTATTCGTCGCTGCGATGATTGGTCGCGGTGGAAAGGAAATGCTGGAATATGCCGTGGCCGTGGGCGGCGTAGAGACTGATCAGGTCGAAGCCCGCGGTTTTGGCGCGCAGGCAGGCGTTACGGTGCCAGCGGCGCAGATCGCGAATATCCTTTTTGGTCATAGCGCGCGCGTTGACCGGGTCCGCGGTATAGGTACGGATCGGCATCGCCGTCGGCGCCAGCGGCACTTCCTTGGTATACAGGTTGGGGCCGTTGATGCCGGCATAGGTCAGCTCGGTGCCGGCCAGCGCGCCGTGCTCGTGCGCCGCGTCCGCCATCTTGGCGACGAACGGAATGTCTTCGTCGTCCCACAGGCGCAACTCGATATAGGGCGCAATTTCCGATGTATGATGCATTTCGGTCTGCTCGGTAAATATCACGCCCCAGCCGCCCTCGGACTTGACCCGGCGCATTTCGGCGGCCGCCGACGGGTCGCGGTAACCGCCGCCGTTGCAATGTGGCACCTGGTAGAAGCGGTTCTTGGCGGTGACCGGGCCGATTTGGACCGGCTCGAACAAAATGTCGTAACGTGGATCTCTGCTCATGACTCCCCTCCCCGGAGGCGTTAAATTTTGGCCATTCCCGGAATTCTCTCGGTGTTGATTTGCTGCCGACAGAATTCGCTGAAGCTGTCGACGACTATGGTTTTCCTGATCGTCGCCAGGGTTGCGATGCCGAGCGTCAGTCCCGGGTTGTATCCCGATAATGGAACATACTTCAGCTGGCTGCCGTCGAGCGACTTTTGATTGAGCGGACGCACGTTGCCGAGACTGTAACCATAGCCCTTGGCAACCAGGCCACGCTGTACTTCGATATGACGCGTGCGCGCGTAAATCCTCGGCTTCAGGTTGTGATCGTTGAACAAGGACATGAAATAGGTATCGCTGAGCGGCAGGTCGAGCAGGATAAACTTTTCCTCGGCGAGTTCGGTCAGCGATATCTTCTTCTTGCCGGCGAAGCGATGATCGGCGGCCAGCAGCACGTAGGGCTTGAGTTCGACCAGCGGCGTGAACGCAATCTCGCTTTCCAACTGCAGGTTGTAAGTCAGCGCGAGGTCGATAGCGCCCTTTTTCAGTTTGCTCAGCAACTCGGCCTGGTTGCCTTCGCTGACGTTCACCTCCACGCCCTGGTGCGACTGCATGTAGCCATGGCAAAGCCCGGGCGTCACGATCGGCGCCAGCGGGATAAAGCAGCCGACGTTGATCGAACCGAACACCTGCTCCGATAATTTGCCGGCAAAGCTCTTCAACTCGTCGGCGTCGCGCAGCAGCGCCTTGCAACGCTCCATCAACTGGCTGCCGGCCGTAGTCAGGCTCATGCCCTGGGCGTGATGACGGATAAACAGTTGCACCTGGAACACGTCCTCGAGGTGCGCGATCGCGTTCGAAATCGAAGGCTGCGAAACGTGTATGTTTTCCGCGGCCCGCAAAATGCTGCCGGCTTCGCCGGCGGCGACGAAATAGGCGAGCTGTTTGAGGGTGAATTGCATCGCAGCCGGGATCAGCCTTCCGGGATCACGGCGATGACGTCTATCTCCATCAGCCACTCGGGCTGTCCGAGCCCGGCGACCACGAGGCCGGTGGAGATCGGGAAAACCCCTTTCAACCACTTGCCGACTTCGCGGTATACCGGCTCGCGGAAGCGCGGGTCGGTGATGTAAGTCGTGGTCTTGACGATGTGGCTCAGGTCGCTACCCGCTTCCTCGAGCAGCTGTTTGACATTCTTCATCGCCTGCTCGGCCTGGGCGCCCGGATCGCCAAGGCCGACCAGGTTACCGTCGAAATCGGTGCCGATCTGTCCGCGCACATACACGGTGTTGCCCGCCACGACGGCCTGGCACAGGTCGTTATCGAGCGTCTGGTTGGGATAAGTATCGCGCGTATTGAACATGCGAATGCGCTTGTGTGTCGGCATATCAGGCTACCTCCTCTTTCACCGCGGCCGCGGTAGTGCCGAAAAACCCACCCTGGCCGCTGGCCAGGGTGCCTGTATTCTGTGTGACCCGCTCGCTGATATCGGCGGCCTGGCGCACCATTTCGGCGGGACCGCTCCAGTCGAAGTTATGATAGACCGACGCCAGGTGCGCGAAACGCGGCGATTGGGCGAAATCCTGAAAACTGAGGCGGTGGCCGGCGTAGTCGGAATTCAGCAGGTCGCGGCTGAAGGCCAGCAGCTTGCGCCGGTCCTCGGCGATCCAGTTTTCGTTGATGCTGTAGTACTTGTCGAGCCAGGGTTTGGTGTCCTCGTGCTCGAAACAGGCGGCATCGGGGGTGATGCAGACCTGTCCGCCGCCGAGTTCGCGCGTGATTTCCACCATCTCGTACATGCGCGAGCAGGCCTGTACGCGACCGGCGTACAGCAGCGACTGGTTGGGCATCAGCAATCCGCCCGGGCTTTCCTCGGCCATGGCGATAGAAGCGGTCAAATGCGCGTTGATGGTTTCGCGGAAACAGGCGAGCCTGGCCAGGTTTTCCTGCACCGCCTGCAGTTTTTCCAGGCCGGTCTGGCGCACGTTCAGCAGCGCCGCGCCGATCATCAGGTCGGCGACGCGCAGGTTGCGCTGCACGAAGGCGAAGGCCGAGTAACGGTGCAATATCGAGCGCATGAACATCGCCGAGCGCGTATGTCGATAGAACAATACGTCTTCCCAGGGAATAAACGCGTCATCGAAAATGACCAGCGCGTCGATTTCGTCGAACTTGTTGGACAGCGGGTAATCGGCAGCCGGCGCGCGCCCGGCAAAGCCGGTACGGCAGATCATCTTGATATTTTCGTTTCCGAGGTCACAGATGAAACCTACAGCGTAGTCCGAGTGCTCGTCGTCACCGGCCCAGTTGGCGACGGTCGGCTTGGTAAAAGCCTGGTTAGCGTAAGCGGCGGCGGTTTCGAACTTGGCGCCTCGCACCACGATGCCGGCATCGGTTTCACCGACCACGTGTAGCAGCATGTCCGGATCCTGCTCCTGCGGCGGCCTCGAGCGGTCGCCCTTGGGATCGGCATTAGCCGACACCTGGA
>CALJQI010000306.1 GCA_937980285.1 uncultured Gammaproteobacteria bacterium
CCAACCTTTTCGCTGAAACCGTGATGCGTCACCAGTTGCCCGACTATCCCTATTTTCGCATCGCCGAAGCGGAGTACGGCGAGGCCGAACTCGGCACGCTGATCAACTGCTACCTGGACAACGCGGTTTTCGAAAACCGGCAACAAAGAATGGAGGAATTCGAGCGGCTGATGTCCGCCACCCGGCGAATGTTGATCATGTCAGACTACAAGTACGCGATGGCGGCGTTACCGCTTGCAGTCAAGCCGATCCAGAAAATCCGCTTTATCCCCTATGCCCACCAGCGCTTCAACAAGTTTCTCTCCGCCTGCGAACAGCTGCCGGGTGACGCGGATCCCCTGGACTAAGACTCGAGTTATTATTCCCGGAATGGCTTGTTTAGCGCGATGAAACGTTGCGCTTCACTAACGCCAATATCCTGCAGCACGCGGGCCTCGACGCGAGCCAGCTTCATGCTGTTCTCGTGGTCCCGGCGCCAGATTTCGAGGGTAATAAATACGCCTTCCATGAAATCGACCAGCGTCGCCACCGCTGACTTTGCCGATGATAGCGTGGATGGTTCCCTGACTTCCGTGATTGTCCGCTTCATGATCTCCTCCGACTAGTTTTATTGTTTTATAGCTCTCCAGAGAAGGATTACCTGTAAGCTGTTTCGCCGATTTGTTATGGATTATTACCCTCCGTTAATGTGATCTTTTTACAATTCCTTTTGCGTCGGGCTAACGTTAGCCGCCTCGCCACCGATGCGATCGGGTAGTAGCGGCCCCGGATCTGTCGAAGGGATGTTTCGCCGCGGCAGTAGCGGCAGGCATACCGGCTTGCGGTTTCGATCAGGCGAGCAGGAAGGGGAAGTTGAACAGGGTTATCGCGGTAACGATTACGATGTAGGGGGTGATTTCTTTCATGGCGGGTCTCCGGCCTGGTAGGTGAATTGCTGGTAATTCTAGATCGTTATTAAATTTAATCAAACGATATATAATTGATCATAAGTTAAGTTATACTTAATCTATGGAGATACGCCACTTACGCACCCTGGTCACCGTCGCCGATGCGGATTCCTTCGCCAGCGCCGCCGAGCAACTGTTCATTACCCCCGCCGCCGTCAGCCAGCAAATCCGCCAGCTCGAAGCGGAACTGGGCGTCCAGTTGTTCGACCGCAGGCTGCGTCCGCCGCGACTCAGCAGCAACGCCGAAAGCCTGCTCGCGCGCGCGCGCGAACTGGTCGAACAGTTCAACGATTTCAAATCCAGCGCTCGCGAAAGACAACTACGGGGGCGCTTGTTACTGGGCTCGGTTAACGGCATTACCGCCAGCCTGCTGCCGGAAACGCTGCGCTCGCTGACGCGACGCTATCCCGGAGTCCGAGTGCGTATCGAGGAAGGCTCGTCGCGCCTGCTGGTGCGCCGCGTCAAACGCCGCGAACTCGACGCCGCCATCGTCAGCGACGTTAGCGAGCTGCCGCAAAGCATGGAAAGGCTGCCTGTTTTCAGCGAACCGCTGGTGGTCATCGAAAACCCGGCGCGGGAAGCGGCTTCATGGCGCGAAGTCCTGAGGCGCAGCCCTTTCCTCAGGCTCAACAAAACCTCCGGCCTCGGCAGCCTGATCGAAGACTCGCTCAAGCGCTTCAGAATCCGCGTCGACGACGCGATGGAGCTCGACTCCACCGACTCCATCGTTCAAATGGCGCTGTCGGGCCTCGGCAGCGGCGTGGTTCCCATGGGACGGGTTTCGGCGGAAGCCTCCAGGGCGCTGAGAATCTTCCCCTTCGGCGAGCCCCAGGTGCATCGACAGGTTGTGCTGGTGCAGCGCAAGAGCAAGGCCCCGGCCGAGCTGCTGCGCCTGCTGTACAGTGAAATTCAATCGCAGATCGCCGAGCGCGGCCAGACAGCAGGTGGCAAAAGCCATACATAGACTTCTTTATTTCTACCCGCCTCTCCATATCCAGCGGCTATGGAATGTTAAACGGGTATAATGCCCTGCGTTAATTCGCGCCCATGGTTCCGAGGAGGTTTTCAAATGCGTGCTTATGAAATAGTTTCCGATGGCGGCATCGACGCGCTTGCGTTGAACGAGAGACAATCGCCCGAACCCGGATGGGGCGAAATACTGGTCGAGCTGCGCGCGTCCTCGATTAACTACCGCGATCTTTCAACCATCGAGGATCCGGCCCCGCGGGGCATCGCCTACCCGCGAATCCCGAACTCGGATGGCGCCGGAGAGGTGATCGAGGTTGGCCCCGGCGTCACCCGCTTCAAGGCCGGCGACCGGGTAGCCGGATGTTTTTTCCAGGACTGGTCGGACGGCGGGATATCGGCCACCGCCATGGCCAGCGCACTGGGCGGCCCTATCGACGGCATACTCGCGCAAAGATTCCTTTTGCGCGAAGCGGGCGCGGTGCATGTTCCCGGCCATATGTCTTTCGAAGAGGCGGCCACGCTTCCCTGCGCCGGCCTCACCGCCTGGAATTGCCTGCTCGAACAGGGCGGACTGAAAGCGGGCAAAACGGCGCTGTTTCTCGGCACCGGGGGCGTGTCGATTTTCGGCCTGCAAATAGCGAAGATGATGGGCGCGCGGGCAATCCTGACCTCGTCGAGCGACGAAAAGCTGGAGCGGGCCAGGAGCCTCGGAGCGGACGAACTGGTCAACTATCGCCAGACGCCCGAATGGGAAGCCCGGGTTATGGAGCTAACCGACGGCAACGGCGTCGACGTGACCATCGAAACCGGTGGCGGCGGAACCCTGGAGAAAACCATCGAAGCAACCCGCATCGGCGGAACCATCAGCTTGATCGGCGTTCTCACCGGCGGCGCCATCAACCCGACCGCGGTGATGCGCAAATCGATCCGCCTGCAGGGAGTTTACGTCGGCAGCCGGCGCATGTTCGAGGACATGAACGCGGCATTCACCCACAACCAGCTGCACCCGGTTATCGACCAGGTGTTTGAATTTGAAAATGCGCGCGCCGCCTATCACGCGATGCGCGCCGCGGGCCACTTCGGCAAGCTGGTGGTTAAAGCATAGAAACGCCGAGCGTAGCCCGGAATTAGTTGATGAAACAGGCTGCACGCGCGACTTCTACGCAAGCACTGGCGGCAATGATGGCCAGCCTGTTTAACGAGGAGGAACGCGCAAAAGGGCTGGCGCTAAAACTGCGCCCGAGCGACGTCGTAATCGCGCCATTCGGCAAGAGCGGCACCACCTGGGTACAGCAGATCGTGCATTGCCTGCGCACGCGCGGCGACATGGATTTTGACGATATCAGCCGCGTCGTGCCGTGGATAGAGACATCGCCCATGCTCGGCATCGACCTGGATGCCGGGCAAAAAGCCAGTCCGCGCGCCTTCAAGAGCCACCTGGCCTGGGATGCAATCCCGAAAGGAGGCCGCTACATCGTAACCGTTCGCGACCCCGGGGATGCGCTTTATTCCCTCTACAAATTCATGGAGGGCTGGTTCATCGAGCCGGGATCGATTTCGCCGGACGAATTCGCGCTACGAATTTTTATCGATGACCGCCAGTACTGGAAGCACCTGGCCTCGTGGTTGCCGCGGCGCAATGACGGCGACGTGCTGTTTATGGCCTTCGAGCATATGAAGTCGGATCTTTCCGCGACCGTCGAGCGCATCGCGGAGTTTATCGGCATCCCGCTGGATGACGAATTGAGAACAATCACCGAGGAACATGCCTCGCTGGCGTTCATGCTGCGGCATAAGAACCGGTTCGACGATCGGCTCATGCGCGAATTGAGCGAGCGCCTGCTGCCGTTGCCGCCCGGCAGCGATTCGGCGAAGGTGCGAAGCGGCAAGGTAGGCGAACATGCGCTGCATCTGAGTGAAGATGTTTCGGCTGAAATCGACGCCGTTTGGCAGCAGGAGATCACGCCAAAGTTCGGCTTTCAAAACTACGCGGCGCTAATGAATGAGCTGATCTGACCGCCGGGCGCAGGCGGTTCGCGTCGTCAACCGCCCAGGCTCTCGATTTCATCGAGGCAATGTTGCAACAGAACATCGGCGATGACCCGGCCTTTTTCCGCGCTGGCCAGCGTTGCCTGGCCGTACACTCCGGACTGCGACCAGGTGCCCTGCCCGCGAATACGCGTCAAGCGGCCTTCGCCTTCGGCGCCATCGTCGAGCGCGCGGCTCATATCGACCACCTGCGGCGCGATCCTCAGCATCAGCGAGGTTTCATGCTCGTCGGCATGCGAGCCATATTGTTGGCGCAGTAAACCCGCGGGCAGTTTCTGCAGGGCGGCATCCAGATCGAGGTAAGCGAAATCAATTGTCTCTGCCAGCATCTTCCCGGCCTCGGCCAGCGGACGCAACGTCGACAGCCCGGTATTGAGCACGTAGAAACGCGACGGGCCGAATGCCGCCAGGCTATTACAGGTATCGACGATCAGGTCGCGCGCGGTTTCGGCACGCAAACTGATCGAACCCGGATACTCGACAAAGGCCGGGTAAAACGACGCGTTGA
>CALJQI010000307.1 GCA_937980285.1 uncultured Gammaproteobacteria bacterium
GTTTTGCATTTTCGTGCTGTTTTTCCTGGTCGCACCACTGGTCGCGGTGATTCCGCTGTCTTTTACCTCTAGCCCCTTCCTGAATTTCACCCCGGAAATGCTGGCGCTCGATCCCGATGCATTTTCGGTGCGCTGGTATAAAAGCCTGTTCGGTATGTGCGCCGACGTCGACGACGTCGCCTCCACAATGTGTCATAACAAGTGGATGACCGGCGCCGGCCGCAGCCTCTATTACGCGGTGATTTCGACCGTTCTGGCTACCTTTCTGGGCACGCTGGCGGCTCTCGGCCTGAGCAGCGAGCATATGCCCGCCAAGCGCTCGATCATGGCATTGATGATTTCACCGCTGATCGTGCCGCTAATCATTACCGCCGCCGGCATGGCTTTCTTTTTCGCCAAGATCAACCTGTCGAATACCGACGCCGGCATCATTCTCGCTTATACCATTCTCGGCCTGCCTTTCGTGGTGATTACAGTCACTTCGACTCTGGTCGGATTCGACCGCAGCCTGCTGCGCGCCGGCGCCAATCTCGGCGGCACCCCGGCTTATAATTTCTTCAAGATCCAGATGCCGCTGATCGCGCCCGGCATGATTTCGGGTGCGCTGTTCGCGTTTATCACCGCCTTCGATGAAATCGTTATCATCCTGTTCATCGGCGGTCCGCAACAGCATACCCTGCCGCGCCAGATGTGGTCCGGCATCCGTCAGGAAATCAGCCCGACGATCCTGTCCGCGGCCACAATCCTGGTACTGTTCTCGGTCATCCTGCTGACCACGCTCGAACTGCTGCGTCGCCGCAGCGAACGGTTACGCGGTATCACGCCTCACTAATGCGGCCCGGGGACATGGTGTACTACCTGTACACCGGAAACGACGGCACGCCAATCAAGTTCGCGGCCATTGTGCTGGCACTCGAGGAAGACGGCATCCTGATTCGCGTCGGCAAATTCAACGTGCACACCCAGGAAGTGAAAACCTTCGAGTCGGTGGTAGCCGAAAACCTGCTGCAGCCGCGCGCCGTACCCTGCAGTTACGAAGCCGAGTTAAGCGCCCCGCCCTGAACGCCTCACCACTCAGGACCCAGTTTCGGGGGCAGCATTCTTGACTGGCGCTCTCTGAACGGCGAGATTATTTTCTCGCGGAGGCGCGGAGGACGCGGGTCTCGCGGGGAGGGATAAATAACCTTATTTCCCGGCGTCCTCCGCGCCTCCGCGAGAACAAAACCTTTCCGCCCCGATTGCCTTCATCCGCGCAAGCCTGCGCGGGCTAACGCCAACAGCCAGTTCGATTACTGCGCCGGCAGGGTTGTCAGCCTCAGTTCAGCGCGGCCGAACAGTAGTTTCGATTTTTTCCTGATATCGTCGATTACCTGCTGCAGGTCGCCGGCGAGCAGGATCAGGCCGTTGGCCAGCGGCTTGCCGGGAAACACCAGCGCGTCGTTGTTGCTCGCAATCGCGTAAATGGATTCATCGCCGTAGGGAGGCTTTACGGTGAACTGGAAAGGCTGTTGCGCCGACGGCACCGGCATGAACAGTCCGGCATTGAAGAAGTGGTCCGGCATGCGTTCGTTGGGCAACAATTGCAGCAGGTTCGACTCGGCATCACGATAGAACAGGTAAACATAGGCGTCGTTGTCGAGCGACAACAAAAAAGATATGCGGTCGCCGTCGACGAAGCTTTGCTGGTCGCCGAGATGGGTGGTTATGTTGACGTCAAGCGCCTGCGGCTCGCTAGCGTATAGAGTTGCGGTTGCAAAAGAAAGCAACAGCATCAGGGCCGGGGCAAGCCTGATCATGAACCGCCGCATCACCACTGGCGTCAGCGCCTACTTGAAGTTGAAGCTATGGTTGTAGCCGAAGAACAGCCCGTTGAGCGAGTACTCCTGCTCGTTACCGTCATCGAAATCAAACTCGTAATTGCGCAACTTGATACCGAAATTGAGGGTGTTCGACTTGTCGAGCAGGTATACGGCGCCGCCTACCAGCGCGGTGCTGGTGCCGTCACCGTGACTGGAAGAGCCGTCATCGTCATCGATGTCGCCATTGACGAAGCCAAAGCTGCCGAACAGCAGCCATTTATCGTTAACTGGATGGAATGCCGACACTCCGAAACCGAGCCCGTAAAAGGCCTGTTCATAGCCGGTATTGTCCCATTCACTATGCGTGGCCTTGAAGTCCAGGAATAACGATACGTTCGACCAGAAGTAGTAGCCGACCAGCAGATCGAAATCCGAGTGCTCTATCTCGTCGTCGCGGGAGGTTAAATTGCCTTCGGATGTGTACAGGCTAGGTGCATCCGAATCGAACTCATAGGTGCCGCCCTGCAGGTTGAGGCCGGTATAAAACTTGTCGACACGGTAGTTAATACTGACCGCGAACTGGCCGCCGCTGTCGCTTTCGAAGTCCGACTTTCCCGGGCCATTATCGCCTTCCCAGGTAGAACCGTTAAGAGTCGCTCCCACGGTCAGGCTATGACTTTTCGCGGCCTGGGCGGCGGGCAGGTATGCCAGCATCAGCAACAGCGCGACGGTGGCAAACTGACCAATTCTGCGAGGGGTTGTAATACTGATATCTATTTTATTATTCATAATTAATCTACAGAGTCGGTAAGGGAATCACGATGCCCGGATCGACGGGCCCCGAACTGGGGTCGATTGCCTCGGAACCGGTTACTTCCGATTCGATGACGACATTGCTGCCCGGGGCATCGGTCTCGACCTGGACCTTCAATTTCTCGGCGGGCACGCCATCGACCGAAATCTTGAGCTTGATGAAAATAAATTCACCCAACTCGTCACCAGCGCCCTGAAGCACCCCGGTTTCCGGTACCTGGTCGACGTTATTGGCGACCGCGCGGGTCACGTTGCCGGATAACTCGCTTACGGTAAGCAGCTCGCGGTCATTGTTTTCCAGCTCGCTGAGCAGAAAATAGGTAAACGGCGAATGCCCGGAGGAGCGGTAGTTATCGTCGACATACTCGACGCCGCCGGCGGATATGATTTGCACGCTTTTCTTTTTCGAAACCTTTTTAAAATAACCCTGGTCAGCGTTTTCTCTGGAAATACTGCGGGTACCGCGCCTCAGCAGGGTGCCGCTGAAACAGGAATCGGAAATAAGCAGCGTGTGCTGCGCCCGCGAGGCGATGGTTGTCAGCTCGTCGCGTATGGTGGAATTGCGCAGAAAAGTAGTGTTATCGACGCCCTCGGCGTCGACTGGCACCCAGAAACCGCGCTCCGACTCGGCGTCGAGAAAGCCATGCCCGGCGTAGTACACCAGTACGCTGTCGTTGGGCAGCGACCTTTTCGACAGCCGTTCCAGCGCGCGCAGAATATCTCGCCGGGTCGCGTTTTCAAGCACTTCGACATCGCTGAATCCGTAATGCCGACGCAACAGCCGGCTCACCGCGCGCGCGTCCGAAACCGCTGTTTCCAGCGATGGCCAGCGCCGCTGCGGATCCCTGTAACTATCGTTGCCGATGATCAGCGCGCGATAAACGCCGCCAACGAAGGGCGTGGTCTGCACCACCGCCTTCGATTCCAGCGCGATGCCGCGCGACTGGCCCAGCGCGCTGCCCGCGGGCAACAGGGCCAGCAGCAGTACGCCCGTCATTAATGCCTTGATCGGTTTCATGTTGTTTTCATCGAGCCGGGATTCACTTCCCGGTTACGACAAATCCTCCGTTGGTCTGGAAAGATCGACTGTCGCTGGTATCTCCGCTCAACACCCACTCGTAGCGGTGCTGGGTCAGCGCCTGGTCCAGCAGCAGCTCGACCTCGGCCGAAGTCGACGACTGGCGGGCCAGCACCCGGGTTTCGCCATCGCGAAAAACCTGGATCTTTAGATTGTAGCCGGTCGCCATCGGAATTTCAGGCCAGCTCAGGCGCAGACGATTGCCCTCCAGCAACTCGATGTTCATACCTTCGAAGGGTTCCGCATCCGCCGCCTGCTGGCTGAAGAAGCCAATACCAGGCCGGGTTTCCTGGCTCGCATAGCGCAGCGTCTGCTTGTCCTGGAAAGCGACGATTTGCGCCTGTGCGTTTTTATCCGCGGGATAGTACTGGTTGACCACCAGCACGGCGACGGTCATGACCACGGCGATCGCCGGCGCCGTCTGCCACAGCGGCGCCTGAAAGTTCAGCCAGCTTTTGAACCTGGCCCGGCACATCGACCACCACGAGTCATTGCCCGGATCCGGCTCGGTAATCCCGCACATCGCCTGCGCATGCGCCGCGTAATGCAGCGCCGCGCGCAGGCTCGCCGGATCCTGTTTTAGTTCCTGCTGGAGCTGGCTGGCCTGCCGCGGCGGCAATTTACCGGCGAGCAGGTCGGCGACGCGAGGATCGGCTTCGACCCGCTCCGATTCCAGCCACTGGCCCTGCTCGCGCAGCATCGCGGTAACTTCGGTACGCCGGCGGCAGTGACCGCATCCGGCCAGGTGCAGGCGCAGCTCATCGTAAACTTTCTCCTGCGGCGCTTTCAGGTAATCCTGAATCAGCTGATCCTCGGGATGATCGTTGGAGTCCATGTTTTCGTCTGAATAGTTCGTCATATCACCAAAGAGACTCTGAAAGGCTTTCCATTTGAAAACACATTAATCGTTCAGCGCCAGGCCGAGCCGTGACAGCGCCTTGCGCTTGAAATAATAAAGCTGCTGGCGATTGGTCTGCTCTGCCTCGACCCCGGGCTTGATACTGACGTCGAGCGCGCGCAGGGCCTGAAGCACATCGTCGGCATCCTGCTCCTCGATTATCATCGCCTCGAGCACGAACTGTTCGACCGCATCGAGCCTGGACCAGGCCCGGCGAAGATGCTCGCGCTGCTCCTGCGCCCCGATTTCCTCGTCGTCTACCGGCAGGTCGCGCTGGTGCATTGAGGCCTCGTCACCGCCGCCGCCCACCAGGCTGAGCGAAACTTCTCGCGGCGGGTCCAGCAGGTAAAGCTTGTGCCGGCGGGTCAACTGCAGCACGATTTCGCTCACCAGGGCCTCGGCTTCGTCGCGGGTCAAAGCGGTGGATTGCGCGATCTGCTCGATCGGCTGATTTGCGCGCATGGCGTAGAAAACCGCCGCCGCCTGATCGCCGAGTTCCCGGATATAGGTCGGCACCTGCTGCCGCCGCCCGAAACGCCAGTCTTTCCAGCGTTCATAGAACGGCAACGAATTGGCGATGCTGTAGATGTAGTCGAACAGGCTGGCCCGGTTCCGGCCCTCGTATTTTTGCAGGCGTTCGGGTTTGCACAGGTCATCGAGCATCCAGCCGTAGCTGGCGTTACCCCACTCGCACAGGGCGGCGTCCGCCGCCGCGCCGCCGACGGGCTTGCCCAGGCTGCAGCGGTAGAGGTAACGGTTCTCACGGCAAAAGCGCTGACAGAATCGGCCGGTCTGGAACTCGATTACCGGGTGTGCGATTTCGTTGACCGATTGCTGCGCGCGTCGATTACCCTGCGCGGCTCGCCGCGCCAGTTCGATCTGCTGCTTTGGATCCCTGTCTTCGGTCATATCGATATCGGTTCCCGCAATGCCATCATCAGCGTAATCCGTAACCCGGCTAGGGGTACAGAAACCAGCCCTGCACGCGGTTCTCGTCGAGTTTCAACGCCAGCCCGTAACGATCATAGGCGATATACTCGCCGCTGGTCAGCTGTAGGCGACGGTCCGGAATACCCAGGGTTTTCAGCGGGCGATCGGCGGCCTCGCCTATTCTGATCACACCGCCAAGCACGCGCTCGCCGCCGACCTGGCTGGCGCTGATGATCTCGCCGCTGGCGGCGCTGACGTAACGCGCGCCGTCCTGGTAGATATAAACATGGAATTGCTCGCCTTCGATCCACAACTCGCTGACCCGGTGCGGCGAATCGTCGCGCGGTTTGCGATCGCCGAGGCGCACGCCCTTGACGGTCGGCGCCACGGTCAGGCCGCCGCCGATTTGCGGCGCCGCATCCAGCTGTTGTAACGCCAGCCTGAACAGAAAGGCCTGACCGTTGGACTGCGCAGCCAGGGCCAGCGATTTCCATAGCGGCTCGATCTCGTCGTCACGCTCGAGGAATCGATAAATCCGCGCCAGGTTGAAGGCGGCGGTATAGCTCAGTAATTCGGGCGACAGCACGCTCTGATCGGCAATACCCGCCTGGTCGGCCAACAGCGCCGACAGTTCGGCAATGCTGGCCTCGTGATCGCCTTCCAGCGACTTGCTCAGTGCCAGCAACATCGAAGCCGCGGCGTCGTCACCGAACCGGGGAATATAACGCCCCTGCAGGATGCCCCGAACCAGGTACTGGTTGTTTTCGACCAGGTGCGCGATCGCGATCGACAGGTAGAGCGGGCGATAGTCGGGATCCAGTCGAATCGCCCTTTGCAGGAACATGACCGCGAATTCGACCCGGTTTTTCAACTGTTGCGTGAGCGCTTCGACTTCGATATCGGTGGCCGCGCGTTTGTCCGCGTCGCCGCCGACAGTGATATCGAGACCGGCGTCCAGCAGCAGGGGAAAGTAAAACCCGGCCTGACCGTTCAGCGCCAGCCGATCGATCTCGCGGCGCAGGTCCATCGCCTCGGCGAGGTAGCTGATACCAATCGCCGACATGATCGCGCGTCCCGGATACTCGCGACCGTAAAGGGTAAAGTAATGCCGCGCCAGCGGGTAATTGCGCGCCACCATGGCCTGCACGCCGAGCTCGTAGATCACCGCCTGGCCGGCGACCGAATTCAGCTGCACCTGAGCGCGCAACGCGCGCGTACGCGCCTGTTCACAGGCGTTTCGAAATTCCGTCGAGCCCTGCTGATCGCAGGTCAGGCTCCAGATGCTTTCCACCCAGTTGGTGAAAAAGTCCTGCCGGTCCAGCACTTGCCAGGGATCGAATCCGACGCTCGCCATCATAACCAGGCCGTCGCGATCGGCCTGCGCCTCCATCTGCTCGATATCCCTGACCAGGCCTGCATCGAGCGGCAGGCCGTCGAGCAGGCGCGAGCGCTGAGCCTCGTCCTGCAGGCGCAGGCTGCGAAAAAAACGCTGGTGCCAAAGGTCGTCGGAGCGCTGGTGCGCGAGTTCGTGCGCCAGTACGAAAGCTAGCAGGTGCTCGCCGCGCTGTCGCCCGAAAGCCAGGCTGATATCGATAGCGTCGCGGCTGAGCAAAATATTGCCGTCGGCTAGCGATGCCGCCCAGGCGCTATGGCTGGTTTTGACCACATAAAGCCCCGGTTCGACGCGTGAGCTGTCCCAGGCGCGCAACAGGCGGGCGAACACGCGCTGCGCCAGCGCAACCTGAGGATCCTCGTCGGCGCCGATGGTATGGACCTTCCAGTAGCTGATCGATTGCCTGGGATCGTCGGGCAAACTGAGCGCATCGGCGGCCAGCAGGCTGCCGGGAAGCAGGAGTACGCAAACAAATGCAGCAAGTATTCGCATTATTCTATTGTAGTAGCTGACACAGCATATAACAGACAGGCAATTGGGCGATATTTGAAAATAAATTCCCAATAGCTCTCGTGGAAAGTCTTCAGCACGGGCATTTTTGTTAAACTGCGCTCACCCGGCCATTACGGAACAACCTTGCTCACCACGCTCAACGCGATCACCCCGATCTTCCTGATTATTGCCACCGGCTACCTGCTGTTTCGCTTTCGCGTGGTCAACGAATCGGTCTGGTCCGCGATCGAGCACATCTGTTTTTACCTGCTGCTGCCGGCGTTGATCATCCGCACGCTGAGCCGCGCCAACCTGTTAGGCGTTCCGCTAGTGGATTTCATGAGCGTGCTGGTGGTCGCGATCCTCGGCATGTCGGCACTGATGATCGCCACCCAGGCATTGTTCAGCAAACGTTTCCCGCAAAGCGGGCCCAGCTTCAGCAGCCTGTTCCAGGGCGCGACACGATTTCACGGATTCGTCGCCATCGCGGTGATCGGCCCGCTGTTCGGCGATGAAGGCATAACCCTGGCCGCACTGGCGCTGGCGATCATGGTGCCCTTGCTCAACGTCACCTCGGTCATCGTGCTGTCGATTTACGGGCATAGCGAGATCAAACCCGCGGCATCGGCGGTGATCGGCAAAATTTTGACCAATCCGCTGATCATCGCCTGCTTCGTCGGACTATTGTTCAACTGGCTGGGCGTGCCCGATATCCTGTTTGAAACCATCGATATCATCGGTGCCGGCGGCCTCGGGCTCGCGCTGCTGGCGGTCGGATCCGGCATGAAACTCGGCCACGCGGCTCAGTACAAGCTGTTGTTGACCATCGGGGTATTGATCCGTCTGATCGGCATGCCGGTAATCATCATCGCCATGTCGTGGCTGCTCGGACTCGAAGGCCTGCCGCGAACGGTCGCGATCATCGCCGGCGCTGTGCCGACGGCGGCGTCTTCCTACGTCATGGCGCGCAAGATGGGCGGTAACGCCGAGCTGATGTCGAGTATCGTCACCTTCCAGGTCATCGTCGCCTTTTTCACGCTGCCGATGTTCATCTACATCGCCGAACGCCTCTGAATCCAGCGGCGACAGCAATAATTCCGGGTTTTGGGGGCGGGAACTTAGCCCGGCGGGATCAGCACGAAATTGCCGAAATGTTCCTTCCTGAGGAATTCCCGTTGCGCCTCGGCGATATTTTCGAGGGCAAAAGTTTTTGCCAGCAGCGGCCGGATTTCCCCCCTTTCGATATAACCGACCAGGTTAGGAAACACCGGTTCGTCCCAGGCGGTACAACCGATCAGGCGTAAATCCTTGAGGTAGAAATCGCGCATATCCATGTTCACCATGGGTCCCGCAATGGCGCCCGACGATGCGTAACGACCGCCGCGCAGCAGCAGCTTCAACAGCGGCTCGAAACCGGGGCCTGCAACATTGTCGATGACTACATCGACGCTGTTTTCTCCCACTTCCCGCAGCAGGTCGGCACCGCGATCGATGACCCGGTCGACCCCGAGACCGGCAACCGCGTCTTGCTTGGCGTGACCGACTACCGCGCTCACGCGCGCGCCCCTGCGCCTGGCCAGCTGAACCACGGCCGAACCGACGCCACCGGAAGCCCCGGTCACCAGCACGTGATCGTCGGCGCCGACGGCGGCACGATGCACCATGTTCTCCGCGGTACCGTAGGCACAGGGGATGGTGGCGAGCTCGGCGTCGCTCCAGTCGCAGTCTACGGCGAACACCTCGCTGGCCGGGACCTTGACGTATTGAGCAAAGGCGCCGTCGAAATCCGACGCCATCCAGATGTTTTCCAGCGATTCGAAGCCATTCAGACGCATACAGGCACGCACCAGTACGCGCTTGCCGACCCAATCTCCGTCGACATCGCCGGCCTGGGTCACGACCTCGCCGCAACAATCGGTTCCCTGGATGAACGGAAACGGCGTGGCCTCGTTCCAGCCGCCATCCGCGACCTCGGTTTCCTCGCCGCTGCCGGCGGCGGCCTGCTCGGTGCCGGCGGTAACCGAGGACGAGTACCAGCCGAGGCGAGTATTGATCTCGGTATTATTGACCCCCGCTGCGAGCACCTTCAGCAGCAGCTCGCCCGGCCCGGCTTCGGGCCGCGGCACTTCACGATAATCGAGCATTTCATAACCGCCGTTGGCGGTGGTTATCACCGCTTTCATGGTCGGGCGATCATTGTCAGCGTCGAATCGGGCGCGGTTGATTTTTTTCAGATAACTTAAATCAGGCATCTGCTCGGTCTCCGGCAACAGGCGAATGCAGCATAGCCGCGGGTCGTCGTAATGTCGAATCGCCCCCGCGCGTGACCGGTATAAAATTTACGGCTTTTTTCAAATCGCGGCAAATCCATCGTCTGTTGATAGTCGAGATCAATTCGACATCGGGAGACTGACCATGAACAGTACATCAAATTTTTTCTTTACCCTGCTGCTGACCGGCCTGCTGGTCGCCTGCGGCAGTTCCTCGTCAGGCGGCGACAGCGGTGACACGGCAGACGATTTTTCGGTGAAGATGGAGTTACCGGACAGTCTGACCGGGGGTAACAGCAACAGCAGTCGGAGAATCGCCGGCAAAATAGCCGAGATCGCAGGGCGCGGCGGTAGCGGCGAGCCCTGCAGTTACCTCGGACCGGAAAACGAAGACGACCCTTTTCGCAACGGCTACGAAACCACGCGCTTCATGATTTCGATCATGGCCACCTGGACCTGTATCGCCGATATGCTGATCGAGCTTTCCGACGTGGTGCCGCGCGACGGCATGATCATGGAGACCGACAACGACACCCTCTCTCCTGACTACGAATCCGACGACCCGACGCATTACTCGGTTACCGCCGACTCGGACACCCAGGTTACGCTGCGCATGTTCTACGGCTATCCGCTCGACACGCCGCCACAGATCGGCGACAGCCCGCAGTTTTACATCTCCTGGAACAAGACCGACGCGGACACCGTCCAGGGGCGCATGATCGTAGACGCCAGCGCCATCGACGCCGACGACCGCGAGCCTGACGATCCGGACATGATGCGCATGGACTTCGACTTCACCGCGCAGCAACGCATGGCCGACATGTACCTGCGCTTCGATCAATACAATCGCTGGGCCAACGGTTTCCGTATCCAGGTCACGCGCGATGATAGCGCGAGCCCGCTGGGCCAGGTTTTCACCGCGCGCGGCCTGATCGATATGAGCGGGCAATTCCTGCCGTTGCCGGGCATCAGTGAAATTCCCCAGATCCAGTTTTTTACGGTTTCCGACCTGCTCGGTAACGGCGCCGCGATCGAGGAAATCCAGGATCTTTCATTGCCACTGATCGTCAACATATTCCAGAACAACCATCTCGGCGATTACCTCTTCACCAAGCGCGACATTTATTTCTTCGAGGATGACCAGGACTGGGAATACATCAACAAGACGGTCACCGACTCGCAGTATCGCGGCGCGCGCAATACCGCCGCCAGCGGCGGCAGCTGGCTGCCTTTCAACCCGTCGCTGGACATGATCATCGGCGCGCTGGCGCTCGACTCGGACTATTTTAGCGGCAGCAAGTGCGCGCAGTTGAACGACGACTGCAACCAGCTGCTGAACGCGGTATTCGTCGACGGATTCGCCGACCAGGAGAAAAACCAGGGCAGCGATCCGCTCGACTGGCGCTCCGCGGCGCTGGCCGCCGCCACCTACCTGGATTCGGTTTACCCGAACGGCGTCGACTGGAGCGGCGCCTTCGAACAGAGCTTCACCCCGAATCCATAGCGAATCCTGCTGTCATCCCCGCGCAAGCGGGGATCTTGAAGGAATTGGCTATGTAGTGCTGGCAGGTTTCCCTTCGATCGCAAGGCGCCGGATAGGAATTCTCGGCTCCGGTGGGCACCCCGATGCGCTAAAGCGCATCGGGTTTGGCCCGTCCCGCGGCCGTCCCTGGCCGCTAGTCGCCGTGAATTCCTATCCGGCGCCTTGCTTAAAGTATTCCATCTATTTCGAGATCCCCGCTTGCGCGGGGATGACTGGTTTAATCGCTCGGATTAAGGCTTTAACGCCCCTTGACCTGAACCTCGTAGCCCGCTTCCTCGGGTTCGTCGTCGAGCATTTCCGGCGGAAAACCGGGCGCCAGAATTTCTACTCCGGCCCGTTCTTCGAGGCGTTTGATGATATTCGGCGACAGCTCGCGCGGCCCGAAGCGCGCCTGCCCTTCCTCGAAAATCTGCTCCATCACCGGCGCCAGTTCGAGCTCCAGCCCGGCGCGCTTTGCGACATCGTGGAACAGGCCGATATCCTTGCACACCAGGTCCATGGTGAAGCTGATATCGCGGCTGCCGTTGAGGATGACCTGGCTCTCGGTTTCATGCACGAAAGAATTGCCCGATGAAATTCGAATCGCCTCGTAAGTGGTGTTCAGATCCATGCCGGCGACCTTTGCCGTCACCAGCGCTTCGCACAGGCT